>DATGKC010000218.1:0-4846 GCA_035294845.1 Planctomycetaceae bacterium
TATTTGTCCAGCCCGGCAGACCGGACGCACGCCTGACAATAAGGCTGGCTGCCCCAGCGCTCGCCGGCGTCGGCAAGCGAGAATGCACGGCGGCATTTTTTGCAGCATTTCGTCACGGTTGATTTATCTTAAGCACGAGAACCAAAGCAATATAGTCGGGCATGCGAGCCTCGCAATTGCAGGGTGCGCGTCGGCGCGTTAGGCTGGCTTTGTTGATCGCCTTCCCCCGCAACAAGGATTCATGTGGTATGCCCTTTGTCGTTTCGCGTTCGAGTCCGGTCATTTTTCTCCATCCCGAAGACAATATCGCCGTCGCCGCCCGGACGGTTGCCGCGGGAACAGTCGTGGGAGCCAATGGGGAATCGGTCGCCGCGCGGGAAGAAATCGACCTGGGGCACAAGCTGGCGACCCGGCTCATTCCCAAGGGCGCGCCGGTCAAGAAATTCGGGCAGACGATCGGGTTCGCGACGTGCGATATTTCGCCCGGCAGTTGGGTGCACACGCACAACGTCGAAGCGGGCGCTTTGAGCCTCGATTACGCCTATGCCTCTGAGATTCCTCCCGATCCAAAGCCCATCACAGGGAGAACGTTTGAAGGCTACCGCCGTCACGACGGCCGCGCCGCCACGCGAAATTACATCGCCGTCATCTCGACCGTGAACTGTTCGGCATACACTTCACGGCTGATCGCCCAGCAATTCGACAAGTCGCTGCTCGAAAAATATCCGCAGATCGACGGCATCATTCCCCTCGTGCACAAGCAGGGCTGCGCCATGCAGTACGGGGGCGAAGACCACCAGCAGCTCAATCGCACGCTGGCGGGATTCGCGCGGCATGCGAATATCGGAGCATACCTGCTCGTGGGACTGGGCTGCGAAACGGGCCAGGCGTCGTTTCTGGCCGACAGCGAGGGGCTGGTGCAAATCGACCTTCCGGGACGCAAGAGCGGCGCCGCGCCGCTGATTCTCAACATGCAGGACGTGGGCGGCATCAGGAAAACAGTCCGCCGCGGAACCGAAATCCTGGCCGACATGCTCCCGGAAGTCGACAAGCTCCGCCGCCAGCCGATTCCCGTTTCGGAATTGATCTTGGGGACCAACTGCGGCGGCAGCGACGGCAATAGCGGCGTGACGGCCAATCCCGCCCTGGGGTTTGCCAGCGACCTGTTGGTGGCGCACGGCAGCACTTCGGTATTGGCCGAGACGCCGGAAATCTACGGCGGCGAGCACACCCTGACGCGGCGCGCCGTGACGCGGGCCGTCGGCGAAAAACTGATCGAGCGCATCAAGTGGTGGGAGAATTACACCGGCATGTTCGGCGCGCAGATCAACAATAACCCTTCGGTCGGGAATAAAAAGGGGGGCCTCACGACGATTTACGAAAAATCGCTGGGAGCGATCGCCAAAGGAGGGACGACCGCACTCCGCGAGGTGTATCATTTCGCCGAGCCGGTGCGAAGCAAGGGCTTCGTCATCATGGACACTCCCGGATATGATCCGGTGTCGGTGACGGGCCTCGTGGCCGGCGGCTGCAACATCGTCGTCTTCACGACCGGTCGCGGGAGTTGTTTTGGCTGCAAACCGGCGCCCTCCATCAAGGTGGCGACCAATACGCCCATGTACGAGCGCATGATCGACGATATGGACATCAATGCGGGAGTCATCCTCGAGGGCGCTTCGGTCGAAGACGTCGGCCGCGAGATTTTCGATAAGATCATCGCGGTCGCAGGGGGCCAGAAGACCAAAAGCGAGGCGCAAGGCGTGGGAGACGACGAATTCGCCCCGTGGAGCATCGGTCCGACGCTGTAACCTACCCACTTGCAACCGTTTTCGATCGGCCACTAGAATGGCGGGCGATTTGAGCAGCAATGGCGTGGATTGTGGGGGCAGACCATGGGCGTGATGCGGTTCGTCGTGCATCCGGCCGAACTTTTCGCCGACTGGCCGGAAGTCTACCGAGCCTACATCAGCGGCGTCGATCAGGCGGCCTGGCCCACGCGCATCGAAGTTGTGGGGAACCAGATCCTTTGCCGGCGGCAGAATTCCGACAGCGGCAAATTGAACATCGCCTGGCCGGTTCCCGGCTTCGGCCGCCCCGTGCTCGCAACCGCTTCGCTCCCTGAGCGAGAAGACATCTATGTGCTCGCGGTTGAGCTGGCCCGAGGCAAAATTGTGCAGATTCGCAATCAGTTGGCGGCGTGGCAATCGGCGGGGATGGCCATTCCCGAAGCTTTCGTCCCGCTGCACCGCGAGGCGCATCAGCTTTTGGCCCGCTCGGTGGCCGCCCGCGACGACCCGGCTCGCGCCTCGGCCGTGGCTCAAGAAGCCATTCTCAAAGAGTGCCAGGCCGCCGAGATTCTCACGAATTCTTACGTCTCACAGCGGTTGGACGTTCGTCACCGCCAATACCCGCAGTTGCCCACCGTGCTCGGCTGCAGCCTGGGAGACAGCCTTTTGGGCCCGCACCAAAAGCGGCAGTTTCTCGAGGCCTTCAACGGTGCGGCGATTCCGGCGCAGTGGCGGTATATCGAGCCGGAAGAGGGCGTCTATCGCTGGGCGACGTACGATGCGCAAGTCGAATGGGCGATCGAAAACAACCTGCTTTTGCGGGGGGGGCCGCTGGTCGATCTTTCTCCCAACGGTCTCCCAAAGTGGCTCTCGCAATGGGAACACGACTACTGGAACCTGCAGAGCTTCGTCTGCGATTTCATCGAAACGGTGATGTCGCGGTATCTGGGAAGAATTCGCATTTGGGAAGTCGCCGCGCGGCCCAACGCGGGCGGAGCGCTGACCCTTACCGAGGAAAACCGGCTCACGCTGGTGGCCAAGATTCTGGAAGTCGCAAGGCAGGTCGATCAGGAAGGGCAGTTCCTGATTCGCATCGACCAGCCTTGGGGCGAAT
This sequence comes from Planctomycetaceae bacterium, assembly GCA_035294845.1. Taxonomy (GTDB): domain Bacteria; phylum Planctomycetota; class Planctomycetia; order Planctomycetales; family Planctomycetaceae; genus JACQFH01. The sequence continues at coordinate 2,902 of DATGKC010000218.1, forward strand.
ATCAGGCCCGCGGGCAGCACAAGCTTTCGCCCATGCACTTCGCCGATGCGCTGATTCGCGCGGGCATGGAGCTGTCGGCGATTAATCTCGAGATTGGGATCGGCTATTCGCCTCTGGGAAGCCCGTCGCGCGACCTGGTCGATTTTTCGCGAATGATCGATCAATGGAGCGCGCTGGGGCTGCCCCTGCAGGTCACGCTCGCATTTCCCTCAGGGACTGAGCCGGATGCCAACCAGACGACCGACCTCGAAGTCGACGCGCGGTCGTGGAAGCAGACTGTGAACGAACGGGCGCAGGCCGAGTGGATCGACGAATACATCCCGCTGCTGTTGGCTAAGCCCGCCGTCCTGGCGGTCTTTTGGAACCATCTGTCGGATGCGCAGCCGCACCGATTCCCTCATGCGGGCCTTGTGCGTCCCGATGGTTCTGCGAAACCATCCCTCGAGCGATTCGTCAGTTTGCGGGAACTGCACTGGTCATGAAGGGCTCCGAGCGCCACGTTATCGTCGGCACGGCCGGCCACATCGACCACGGAAAGACAAGCCTCGTCCGGCAGCTTACCGGCATCGATACCGATCGCCTTCCCGAGGAGCGAGCGCGCGGCATTTCGATCGACCTGGGATTTGCCCATTTCGACGTGGGCGATCTGCACTTCGGACTGGTCGACGTTCCCGGTCACGAGCGATTCGTGAAGAACATGGTGGCCGGCGCCACGGGAGTCGATCTGGCGTTATTGGTCGTGGCGGCCGACGACGGGGTGATGCCCCAGACGCGCGAACATCTTGAAATCATGGACCTGCTCGGCGTGGCCGCGGGCGTCGTCGCCGTCACCAAGACCGACCTTGTCGAGGCCGATTACGTCGCGTTGGTCAAGGCCGAGATCGGCGAACTCGTACACGGGACATTTCTCGAAGGGGCGCCGGTTGTGGCCGTTTCGTCGCATACATCCGCCGGCATCGACGAATTGAAAGAAGCACTGGTCGCGACGGCCCGCGGGCGGGAATGGTCGTCGCGGGGCGATTTGTTCCGGATGCCGATCGACCGCGTGTTTTCGATCGCCGGCCACGGAACTGTGGTGACGGGTACCGTGATCGGCGGAGAGGTTCGCGCCGGCGATACGCTGGAGCTGCTCCCCGAACAGATTCCCGTGCGTGTTCGCTTTGTGGAAAGCCACGGGCAAAGCGTCGACGAAAGCGGCCAGCGCCGCCGCACGGCGATCAACCTGGCGGGCATCAAGACCGATCAATTGCACCGCGGGCAGGAACTTGCCACCGCTGGTTATCTGCGTCCCGCCCGGCGGCTGCTCGTCAAAGTCCGCTGTCTTTCGACGGCGCCCATCACGCTCCGCGATCGATTGCAGCTCGGACTTCATCTGGGGACAAAGGAAACTTCGGCGAGGTTGATCGTGAAGGGGCGCAAGATCGAGCCGGGTGAAACCGGTTTCGCCGAACTGCGCGTCGATGAGCCGATCGTCGCCGCCTGGGGCCAGCGGTTCATACTGCGCCGCCCTTCGCCGGCCGTCACAGTGGCCGGCGGCGTCGTGCTCGATCCGGGAATCGAACCGCGGCCGCGAATCCCGGACCTGGCCGCACGGGGCCAAGCGCTCGAAGCATCTGACGAAGAAGGGCGTCTTTCGGCTTTTCTGGCCGAGCGCGACGAAATCGAATCGTCGCCGCACCTCGCAGCCTGGAAAGTCGGCATCAAGCCCCAGCGCTACGCCGCGTTCGTGGCCGACCTTTCCGCGCGGGGCGCGCTGGTTCCCATTCGTTCGGGCGATTCATCGCGCTTGGTTCATCGCGGCCGGCTCGAGACGCTCACACAGGCCGTTTTGAAGCGGGTTCGTGCCGAGCTCGCCACGCACCAGCCCCGCCGCGCCCTTCCACGCCGGCTGTTTCAGACGGCGTGCCAGCATTTAGCCCGCGCCGAGCTCGTGCAGGCGGCGTTC
>DATGKC010000219.1:0-3981 GCA_035294845.1 Planctomycetaceae bacterium
GCGATCAATCTGCGGGGCGTCGAGCCGGCTGCCAGTCTTCAAGCACGTAAATGCCTCGTACTGCGAGAGGTCGCTGATGCTCCGCACATCGGCGGGCACGCGCACCAGGGGATACGGCCGGCTGAAATAGACATACTCGGCGTCGTCATCGCGAATGACAAAAGGATGGCCGCCGGGAAAGCATGGCGCCTTCATGTCGAACTCGGCAACCTGGCTGAAGCTCTTCAATTCGTCGTCGTATTCGGCCAGGCCGCGCCGGTAGACCTCCAGCGGCGGTTTGACTTTCACAAACGCGGCAAACATACGTTCGCGCCCCTCGTGGCCGCCGAGCACGACCAGGCCGTCGATCCACGTGGGCCCGTCGCCCGGCAGCTTGGCCGTCGGTTTGGCGAATCCCGTTTCGTCGACGAAGTACGAGAGGTCGATTCCTTTCGCCGGATCAAGGCCTCCCTGGGATGGGAGCTCCGACGTGGCGCCGGGAACGTCGAAATTTCCCAACGGGTAACCGGGACGATTGGTGTCCCCCCAGAACCAGTGGAGTTTGCCGCGAAAAACGGCGTTCACCACGCTGTCCGATCCCAAGACGCGGCCATTGATGACGCTTTCCCGAATGGGCGCTTTGTCACCCGTCAGCAGGCTGTCGCGGTAAATGCCCGCGCCAGTCACGCGGTACAAGCGCTCGGCCAGATTGAGGCGTTTGATTTTGAGCGTCGCGCTGCCGCCGGCCTTCACTTCCAGCGCCGCGCCGCGGAAACCGAAGCCGTCTTTCGGGAAGAGATAGCCGTGACTCTCGACGTAGAAGAAAACCGGTTGGTCCATCAACCCCGGCTCGTCAAACGCGATGATCCCGTTGCTGTCGGTCAGCAGGCGGATATTGTTGACAGTCTTGAGCTCGACGAGCGGCACGCCGCGGCCTGTCTCGTCGTCGACGACCTGGATGCGAAACGGTTTTGACTCGCCCCGGCCGGCTGCGGCGATCATCCCGATCAGAACGGCCGAAAGAATCGCGCTGCGATGGTGCGGGAAATGGATCATGGCGCAGCCGCCGCTGAAAAATGGAAAATGACAACTGAAAAATGAAACACAGATAGCCCGGAGCGACAGGCCGGTCCTTCATCGCTTCGGCAAGACGGGGGGGCCGAATTGCATCAGGTATTCGCGATACCGTTTGCGCAAGATCTCAAGCTGCTCACGATGCGCCGCGTCGCCGGCGAGATTGTGCTCTTCGTGCGGATCGGCCGCCAAATCGTACAGCTCTTCAAACGCCGGTTCGACATCGTAATACGTGATGTACTTCCACCGAGACGTGCGAACTCCTTCCGTCCGTGGAATCTTTCCCCCGTAATGAAAGTGGTGCTCATAAAAGAAATCGCTCCGCCAGGGAACGTTTTCGCCGGCCAACAGGGGCTTCAGGCTCCGGCCATCGGTTCCCTTGGGAATTTCGGCTCCCGCCAGATCGACGAGCGTGGGCGCGAGGTCGATATTGAGCACGATGTTGTCGAGTCGCCTGCCGCGCAGCCGCTCGGGCAAACGCGGATCGCGAATTACAAGCGGAATGCGAATCGACTCCTCGTGCATCAGCCACTTGTGCGAAAGGCCATGCTCCCCGAGGAAGAAGCCGTTGTCGGAGCTGACGACGATGACGGTGTTGTCCGTCAGTTTCAGTTCATCGAGCAGCGCCTTGATCTGGCCCGCCGAGCGATCGACGCCGGCAATGCAACGCAGATATTGCTTGACGAATTCCTGGTACTTTTCGGGCGTCCCGTGCGCATTCATCGCGCGGGTTCGCCCTTCCGATTTGCGGATGAACTCGGGCATGGCCGCAAAGTGCCGGTCGGTGTACGTCGCCGGGGGTTCGATCACGTCGGCGGAAAACAAATCGGCGTCGCGCGGGTCGGGCTGGTAGGGATCATGGGGCGATTTGTAATAGACCAACAGGCAAAAGGGCTGATTCGCTGGCCGCCCGCGCAGGAACTCGGCCGTCTTTCGCGTCAGAAATTCCGAGTTGTGAATCCGCTCGCCATCGACGACGTGAAAGAATTCGCCCTGCCCTCCCCACGCGTCCCAAACGTCGAACACGCCTTCCGGAGACTTGCCCCCCAGACCCCATTTGCCGAAGCAGCCGGTGTGGTAACCCGCGCGATGCAGCACGGCCGGATAAGTGTCCGTCAAGAGCTCGGGCGAAAGGGCCGTGTCGAAATCGGCGACATGATGATGGCGCGCATAGCGGCCCGTAATGAATGAGGCCCGCGAGATACAGCAGATCGCCGTCGTCACGAACGCATTCTTGAACGTCACGCCTTCCGAGGCCAACCGGTCGATGTGCGGAGTCTTGACCAACGGATGCCCGGAAAAGCCCAGGCAATCGGCCCGCAAATCATCAGCCAGCAGCACGATAAAGTTCGGCCGGCTCGGCTCAGCCGCCTTCAATAAGTTTGCAAACAGCCCGCCTGCAAACAACGCGAGCGATGCGCCGCCGACCAGCAAATGTCGCCACACAAGAACGCCTCCAATGTGCTACACACATCCCGTAGCGGAATTCGTGAGAATTCCGCCGTCTTTCGCGTGGGGCCAATTGTCCAATTGGCCCAAAGAAGATCAACCCAGCGCCAAAGAAGATCTCAAAGAAGGTCACAAAGAAGGTCAAGCAAAACGGCCATATTCCTCGAGAATCGTTCAAAGGAGGTCAAGATGTCCAAAGAAGGTCAACGCGCAACTTGTCTCGACAGTGAAAAATTCGTCGGCCGTTGCATTTTGCATCACTTAAGCGCGATCGTTCGTCGTGAAAGCCGCCCGAGAATTGCGATCGTTGATCCATTAACCGTGGAGTAGATTTCCCAACCTGCGACATATTGTTTCCCGGTATTGTTTCTCATCGCTCACTCTTTGAGCATCGCGCCGCGCGTGAGGCCGACTGGTGCAACGAAGACCGTTGGCTGGTCAAGTCGGCTCTTTGCAACACGGGCGATACGGTCATGATTCGATCGCTCATGACTTCCGATCAATGGCGGCAGGCGACGAAATCTGTTGGGCGATGCCCGGACAACTGGGTGGCGCAGGAGCGATTCGCGACTTGCCCAGTGCAGACATCCAAGGGGCCGATCTATCCCTGCATTGGCGTCTACACCGTCAATGGGCGCGCGGCGGGAATATACGGTCGGTTCAGCTCCAATCTTTTAATTGACTTTGCGGCGGTGGACGCGGCCGTATTAATCGTGGACGACTAACAGGCGGGCCATCATGACCAAAGACTTCATATTCGACGCCTGGGCGCCGCCATCCGCGATCTGGTCGCGTTGGGCCAAGCCCGTTTTGTTCTCACAGATGGATTCGATCGCGCCAGACACCATCGCGGTCCCCTCGACGATCGACGTGAGCTGGGCCGTCGATCCGAATCGCGCAACGGCCGTAATCGTCGATCTTCCAGGCGTCCAGGGAGTTCCCCTGGCTCTATCGCTGGCCGCCATCGGTTATCGACCAGTGCCGCTGTACAACGCTTGCCCAGCGCCGCAAGGCGACGTGGCGCTCGTGAACGTTCGCCCGATCATGATCGCCCTGGCATCGGGCGCATCGTCGCTGCGTGCCCTGGACCTTGCCGCCGAGGCGCCGCCGGCATTTCTGCTGGATTCCCAGCGGAATGTCCCCTTGGTCACGGCGGCGCCCGGAATGTTCGACAACAGATCGATCAGTCTCCCCACCGATTTTCCGTCGGCCGATTTTTTAGGCTCTCGACGGATTCACCGCGTCGTTCTTGTTCAGCCCGGTCGCACTGAGCCTCAAGCCGATTTGTCGCACACTCTCCGCCGCTGGCAGGAAGCTGGTCTATCGCTCCTTGAAATCGCCACGGACCAGCCCGATGTTCCCCGACCGATCACGGTCAATCGCCCCAGTTCCTTTCGGCTGCTCTGGTACAACCTGCTGGCAAAGGCAGGATTCAAAGCGAATCCTCTCGGCGGCTTTGGCGGAAGATTGCCGATGCCG
>DATGKC010000220.1:0-6539 GCA_035294845.1 Planctomycetaceae bacterium
CCCGCGAGGCGTACGGTTGAATTCCCACCAGGTGAGAATCATCAGCCCGCCGTAAATGACGATCGTCGCCGCGGTCACGCGCAACAGCCCGCTCACCAGTCGCACGTAGCCGTTTGTGGCTTTGACAAATCCCGCGTTGAACAATCGGAATAGCCGTCCCAACAGCCGGTTCAGCGGTCGGGCGAGAACTGCTCCCACGAGCGTTCCGGCGAGCGCCGCGGCGGCCGCGTAGGCCCACGGCGCCCGGCCTTGCCATAATTCGAGCACGTCCTGGGGAAGCCTCGCGGCCCAGCCTTCCAGCGAGGGGGTGAGATACTGCCAGCACAACCAGCCGCCGATCACGGGAAAGGCCAGCCCGGGCAGAGGCGCGCCGGTTTCTTTGTCGCGCGGCTTGAGCAACACGGCCGCCAGGGCGGGGCTCAATGTCAGCGAATTGAACGTCGAGATGATCATCGACACGGCGATGGTGAGCGCAAATTGCCGGAAGAATTGACCGGTGATGCCGCTGATGAAGGCGCACGGAATAAAGACGGCGCTCAAGACGAGCCCCATGGCGATCACCGGAGCCGAAACCTGACGCATGGCGGCGCGCGTCGCCTCGCGCGGCGCAAGTCCCAAGTCGATGTTGTGCTCCACCGCCTCGACCACCACGATGGCATCATCGACCACGATGCCGATCGCCAGCACCAGGCCGAAGAGCGTCAGGTTATTGAGGCTGAAGCCGATCGCGGCCATCACGGCGAACGTCCCGATGACGGCCACGGGCACGGCCACCAGCGGGATCAGCGCCGAGCGCCAGTTCTGCAGGAACAAGAGGACGACGACGGCGACCAGCATGATCGCATCGCCGAGCGTCTTGACGACCTCGCGAATCGACTCGCGCGTGTAGGGCGTGGTGTCGAAGGCGATGTTGTAGGCGACGCCGTCGGGAAACGACCGCTTCAGGTCTTCCATCTTCTCGAGCAAGCGGCGGTGCAGGTCGAGCGCGTTGGCGTCGGGCGATTGAAAAATCGCCAGAAACACCGTTTCATTTCCATTGAGACGCACGCGAATGTCCTGGCTTCGGGCCCCCAGCTCGACGCGGCCCACGTCCTTGATGCGCGTCAGCCGACCGTCGCGACTGGCCTTCACAATGATCTCTTCGAACTGCTCGGCCTCGCTCAGCCGCCCGAGCGTGCTCAAGGTGATTTGAGACACCTGCGTTCCCGCGATCGGCTCCTGGCCGATGGCGCCGGTGGCCACTTGTGAATTCTGCTCGCGAATGGCCCTCACCACGTCGCTTGCCGAGAGTTGGCGGCTGGAGAGTTCGGCCGGGTCGAGCCAGATGCGCATGCTGTAATCGCGCTGGCCGAACAAGAAGACGTCGCCCACGCCGGGAAGTCGGGCCAGCTCGTCGCGCACCTGCATCAAGACGAAATTGCTCAAATAGAGCTGGTCGTAGCGGCCGGTGGGCGAGTTGATGGCCAGCCCCATGAGAATGTTGGGCGAGCGCTTGAGCGTGGTGACGCCGGTGGCCCGGATGACCTCGGGCAATAGCGGCACCGCGAGGTTGACGCGGTTTTGCACCATCACCTGGGCCATGTTGAGATCGACGCCCTGCTGAAACGTCACCGTCAGGCTGTAGCTGCCGTCGTTGGCGCATTGCGACGACATGTACATGATTCCCTCGACGCCGTTGACTTGCTGCTCGATGGGAGCGGCCACCGAGTCGGCGACTTCTTTCGCGCTCGCGCCGGGATAGGTGCAAGTCACATGAACCGTGGGCGGAGTGACCTGCGGGAATTGAGCCAAAGGCAGCGTGAAGACCGAAATGCCCCCGGCCAACGTAATCACGATCGAGAGCACCGAAGCGAAGATCGGCCGATCGATGAAAAATCGGGAAAGCATGAAGTCAACGGCCCTCTTGCGCCCGCGAAACGCGGCCCGCGTGCTTTTATTCAATGGATGTTCGGCGACTTGACAGGGTTTTCAAATCACGGAACCGCTCGATTCAGCTCCGCGACGATTTTCCGCCGGACGTCCCGCCGATTTCACGCCCCGGCTCGGGCATGGGAACCAGCTCGGGTTTTACTTCGACTCCCTGGCGGACGCGCTGCAGGCCGCTGATCACGACCTTTTCCCCCGTCGCCAGGCCTTCGGCGACAACGCGCAATCCGTCGTGCAGCCGCCCCACTTTGATTCGGCGATATTCGACGTGGCCGGTCTCATCCACGACGTAAATGAATTTCTGTCCCTGGTCGGAGCCGAGCGCTGCTTCAGCAACGAGCAATGCATGATACGAATTCCCGATCGGAAGGCGGACTCGAACGAACAGCCCCGGAGAAAGCGCATGATCGTCGTTGTCGAAGCGGCCCCGCAGCCGCCACGTTCCCGTATCGGGGTCGACGTGGTTATCGGCGAAATTGATGACGCCCTTGTGCGGAAAGCCGTCCTCGTCAGCAAGACCCAGGTACACGGGAAGTCCCTCTTCCAGTGACCAGTTGATCTGCTTATCCCGGATCAACCGCTTGAGCCGCAGCAGCGTCCGTTCGTCGAGGTCGAACGTCGCATAGACCGGGTCCAGCGAGACGATCGAGGTCATCGACGTGTCGTCGGCTTTGACGAGGTTGCCCGGGTCGATCGAGCGGCTGCTGATCCGTCCGCTGAGCGGCGAATGAACCTTCGTAAAGCTGAGGTTGAGCGCCGCGAGGTCCCGGGCGCCCTTGTTGACCATCGCGGCTCCCTGGGCCTCCCGCCGATCGCCCACAATGCGCTCCATTTCTTCTTTGCTCAGGGCGCCTTTCGCAAACAGCGATTGCGCCCGTTCAAAATCCCCATTGAGGCGCGTGAGGCGACCTTCGCTCTGGATGAAATTTCCTTCGGCCCGTTCCAGCTCGGCCTCATAGGGCCGCGGGTCGATCTCAAAAAGCAAATCGCCCTTCTTCACGTCCGCCCCTTCGCGGAAATGCACCTTTTCGAGATAGCCCGTGACCCGCACGCGAATCTCGACCGAGTTGACCGCCTGGATTCGGCCTGGGAAGTCTTCGTAATCGGTGACTTCGCCGCTCACCGGCAGGCTGACTTGCACCTCGGGCGCTGCCATCGGCGGCGGAGCAACTTGAGCCGGCGACTTTCCACAACCGCTGGACACGATCGCGAACAGCACGACGCTCGCTAGCGCCAGACCCGAGAGGGAAAATTGTGAGCGGGAAGATTTCGACAACCACCGCATGGCCGCCGCGTTCGTCGGATTCATAAAAGTTGTCTCCACCAGAAAAATCGTACACCGTTCATCGCACCGGCGGCAATGCGCCCGGCGCGGCTCGCGGTTTAGAGTTCCGTATTGGCCTCGCCAACTGCCGGTTCTTCGCCTGCCGGATTCAGCAGATAGCAGGCAGCCTCTTCGCCGTTGCGGACGTAGAGCGCCCCGTGCGCCACGACCGGGTGATTCCAGGTCTTTCCTTCGATCGCCTGAAATCGGCAGCGCTCGATGTGACGTTGAGGATTGGCGTCGACGAGCGCGACTTCGCCTTTCTCCGAAACGACCAGCAGCAAATCTTGATCCGAGAGCAATAGCACCTGGCCGTTGCCGTAACCGCGCGTGCGCCACGCGCTCTTGCCGGTTTCGAGGCTGACGCAAGTCAGGAAGTTGCTGTCAAAGCCGTAAAGATGGCCGCCGTGCACTACGAGGTCGTTGTAATAGGGTCTGATTGCGCGGCTCGGTTCTTGCCAGACTTCGGCGACCGTCCAACCGCCGGCTTCGCGGCCGACATGGATTCGTTGCGTCCCCACGCCGAATGGAGTCCCGATCAATACATCCGAGTCGCCGACGACGGCCGGCTGCACGACGCGGGCGCCGGCCGGAAAGGGCCAATCGTATCGCCACAGCACGTTGCCGAGGGCGGGGTCGAAGGCGGCAAGTCCCGCGTCGGTCGCGATCAAAAGCTGATCGACTTCGCAAAGCCTCGATAGCTGCGTCGAGCAGTAGCTCTTTTGCCCCTCGCCAGCGCTCCAGACCGGCTCTCCGGTCGCCGCGCTGTACGCCAGCACGCTCTTGCCCTTTGCCGCTCCCGCATAAACCGTCACCACGTCCTGTGCGACGAGGGGTGACGCGGCAAAGCCCCATTGCGGCACCTCGGCGCCCGAGTCGCTCGCGATGTTTCGCGACCAGACCGTTCGGCCGGAACCCGCGTCCAGGCAATTGAGCTCCCCTTTCGCCCCCAGGGAATAAATCTTTCCGTCGTGGAACGTGGGCGTCGCCCGCGGGCCGGGTCCTGCAACGATTTCGGTAAACCGGGCCTGATCCCGGTGCACCCAGAGTTCGGCTCCGCTTTCGGCGCTATAGCAGACGACGGCTTCCTCCTGGTCGTGCTGCTCTTGCGTGAAGAGGCGGCCGCCAGCCAGGGCAAACGACGACCAGCCGGGTCCGACGCGGTGGCGCCAGGCTTGTCGCGGCGGGCGCGTCTCCCAGTCGGTGGCGAGACGAATGCCGGGGAGCCGGCCGTCGCGGTCGGGACCACGAAAGCCGGGCCAGTCGCCCGGGGCCAGCATGATCGGGTCGGCCGGTGCGGCGCCGGCCACATTGCCCGAGAGATTTTGCTTCGATGCGGCTCCGGCAAGGAACTTCTCTTCAGGCGTGTTCGTCCACCGATAGGCGAGGGCCGCAGACATGCTGCCGTCGACTCCCTCCAGACGAACCAGCGCATAATAGCCAAAACCGAGCACGAAGACGGCCGCCAAACCGGCGCGTCGGACCGGAGGCGTAAGAAACTGGCCGATGATCATCCACACGACCCACCCGGTCACGACCGCGGGAATGGCGTAAAGAATGAGGCCAAAGGCGCCTAAAGACGAATCGTACAATAGGACCGCGGCAGCGCCCGTGGCGCAGCAAACCAAAACGTCGCGCCAACGGTCGCGCCAGCGAATACGGCTCGCGAATAGCCACCAGCCGATAATCGCCGCGCCCGCCACCATCGGGCCCAGGAACATGACGTTGAACTGAGTCATCGTTCCCGGCACGAACAAACCTGCGGCCACGTTTGCCAGCCAATACAGCGCGACGATCAACACGCCGGGCCACAGCCGCAATCGGGGCTCGCGCGGCGGCGCGGCAGACTGGGCGACTAGGAAGGCGGTCGCCGCTTGAGATTCCTCGGTCTTCTCGCAACTCTCAGCTGGCACGTGCGTGTCGTTCATGTGAATTCAGACCAGTCCTTGGGATATAAGGTTCGCGTAATCAGGCGGGTTGCCGGCCCTGGAGGGGAGCGACAAACCATCTTTGGGATGGCGTCATAAGTGCGTACTCACACACATCAGCCCTTTTGGGTTTATTCAATTCGTAAACAGGGCCAAGCCTTTTGGATTGTAATGACGCCGAATGGCTTGGTCCTTAAGGCCCATGCCGCGCAAAGCAAACCAGACCGCCTGTTCCACCAGCTTCTCATGGGCGACTCCATACGCGACGACTGGCGTCTTCGGACGGAGGTTGAACCCGATCATCGCGGCCAGATGGTGACTGAACCAGCCGAGCAGCTTCGAATCTTTTCGGCCGCCGACCGCATCGCCAGCGGCAATCGCCGCTTCGATGGAATCTTCGATTTTCGGAATCCAGCATTCCTCTAGACCGCGGAGCAAGACCCTGGCGAATTCGCCGTCTTCCGCCAGACTGCGGATCATCAGCCGATTCGTCAGTACTCGCTCGTTATTCGCCGAAGCGCTGTCTCCCAGAATCCGTGAAAACAGGAAGTGAACCATCAGCACGAGGGTCGAGGCCGAAGGTTCCAAGGCCATGAGGCGCTCGAACATGCCGTGATCCTGCTCGTTGCAGCACGATTTGAGCATGGCCGAGTAGAGCGCCTCCTTATTCGGAAAATGCTTGAAGAGAAGCGCTTCAGAAACGCGAGCGGCCTCGGCCAGCTCGCGGGTGGTCGTGCCGTCGAATCCCTTTTCGGCAAAGACGCGGCGAACTGCCTTCACAATCGCCGCGCGGCGGTCTTCGCTCGACATTTTGGCCGCAGGCTTCGTGCGGACAGAGGCTGCCATAATTAATCCTGCTCTCAATGACTCGGTAAGTATATACTCACTTACGAACGGCGTCAAGCTCCCTTGCAAGTCTCCCCCGGGAATGCGCGACGCGCTTTGCGACGAGAGTAGGTTTCGCCGGGAGGGTGGCCCGGCCGTCCCGAAGGGCGGCCGGGTTCCGCAGGAACAAGAGGCCGCGCCATTCGCGCTCGTCGTAGGATGAGCTTCCACCAATCCAGTGGCACCGCGCGCCGCCCGTTTTCGATCGGTGAAGCAACGGTTGATGAAGATGCGGCTGGTGCCGGTCTGCTTCTGTGACGGGGCCGACTGGATCGATTTGTGAACTGGGATGCCCGAATCATCAAATGAACCCACAGGGCGCGGCCTCTTGTCGCTGGCGCGACCCGGCCGGTGCTGCGCACACGGCCTGATTTCATGAAAGAGTGGTCCTCCTGGATACTGCATGTAGACGGCGTATCCCGTTGTGAGGATCGCCAATGTTCAGTTCATGAGACCAGGAGGACCACGTTATGTTG
>DATGKC010000221.1:0-5467 GCA_035294845.1 Planctomycetaceae bacterium
GAGACGACGTTGTTGTCCGGAAGCTGCAAGGCCCGCAGCCCTTTGGGATAATCGGGAAATTCGGTGGGCGCCTTCGTCACTTGCGAGAGCGCGTCGAGCATCACCTCGGCCGACATTCGCTGCACGAGAAAATGCGAATAGAAACGGTCATCGGCGGCGTTCTCGGGAGTCGCTTGAGGCGAGCGTTGAAACGCCGCCGAATTCATGATCGTGCGAATCAGGTGCCTGACGTCATATTTGTGCTTGACGAATTCGTCGCCCAGCGCCGCGAGCAGCACCTCGTTCGATGAGGGATTGGTCGCCCGCAGGTCGTCGACCATCTCGACCAGTCCCCTTCCCATGTAATTGGCCCAAACGCGATTCGCCAGAGCCTTGGCGAAATAGGGATTCTCGGGGGCGGTCAGCCATTTCGCCAGATGCTGGCGGCGGTCGCGCGGGTCACCCGGTTCGAGAGCCTGGCCGTCGAGCGGTCTCGGAACGGGCGCGCCCAACCGCGTGGGATGCTTGATGTCGCCCGCGCCGACCGCAAACACGATCGACTCGCCGTCGATCGTGCCGTCTTTGCTGCGGACCCGCGCAAACAAGTTCGCCATTCCGTAATAATCATCGAGCGTCCAGCGTTCGAGCGGATGATCGTGGCACTGCGCGCAGCCGATCGAGAGCCCCAGAAAAGTGAGCGTCGTGGCCTCATTCAGGAGTTTCGCGTCCTTATGCAGCACGAAATAATTGGCCGCTCCGTTGTCGATCGTGCTGCCGGAGGCCGTGACGACCTCGCGGGCGAACTGGTCCCACGGCATATTCGTCTCGACCGCGCGGCGAACCCAATTCGAAAAAGCCCAAACCGCCGGCCCGCGGAGCTTCTTTGTGCTCACCAGCAGTAAGTCCGACCATTTGTAGCTCCAGTAATCGACGAACTCCGGGCGCTCCAGCAGCCGGTCGATGAGCCGCCCCCGCTTATCGGGAGACGCATCGACAAGAAACGCCTTGGCTTCATCGACCGTCGGCAGAACTCCCAACGTATCGAGATACGCGCGGCGCAAAAATTCGCTGTCGCCGGCGGCGCCGGACGGGGGAATGTTCAACCGTTTCAGCTTGTCGAGAACCAATTCATCGATGAAGTTGGCGCGCGGGCTGGCGGCAAACGCCTCGGCCGGAACCTGCTTCTCATAAGGAACGCTGATCGTCGCCACAGTGACTTTGCTGGCGAACCAGACAGTAATGGCCGCCTCGCCGCGCCCCGTGACCGTCACCTTTCCAGAATCGTCGATCGCCGCCACGCCTACTTCGGTGCTGGTGTACTTGGCCCAACGCGTCACGTCCCGCTGTCGACCGTCGCTGTACACAGCGCGCACCAGTATCTGCTGCGACTGGCCCGCTTCGAGCGTCACCTGCTTGGGAAAGATTTCCAGACCCGTCACTGCACGATCGTCGCTGCGCGGCGCCGGCGCTCCCGCGGCAATCCATTCGGAAAGGATTCGATATTCGAGGCTGTCGTCGTCGAACCGCGTGCCGCCGCCGTGCGGAATCGCGCCAGTGGCTTTCAGCAGAATCAAACTGCGAGCCGGATCAGCCAGGCTGACTCGGCGTCCTTTCGACTGCCGCGTCAGCGTGTTGTAATCCATCAGATGGTCATAGCCGCGCAGCGCCAGCTTGAATCCCTTTTTGCCCGCCTGCGCTCCGTGACAAGCGCCCATGTTGCAGCCCGATTTCGTGAGCACCGTCTGCACATCGTGGCGAAAGCTCCAATCTTCCGAGGTGCCCGCCGCCTTGATTTCAAGCTGCGTTTCGACGCTTCGGCCATCGACCTCTGCTCGAATCGTCGCAGTCCCGTCGCTGACGGGCGTCACAATCCCCCCGGCGGTCACTTGGGCGACGTTCGGGTTTGTGGAGCTGAACTTGGCCTTGCCCGTCAGATCGCCCGCGAATTGGCCCGCACGCATTTCTTCGACAATCAACTGCTCGCTCGCGTGCGGCCCGGTAAGCACCGGCTGCGGTGGCAGGATTTTAAGCTCGGAAGCCGGTTCGGCGGCAAGAGATCGGCCGGCAGCGGCGGCGACCAAGAGGCAAAACGCGATGCTCGGCAGAGCACCGAGCAGCCGTCGCCGGCGGCCATTCATGGGACTGGCATTCGCCCAGTGGTGGGCGCTCCAAAGCGGCCGCAAAGAGCGCTGAATTCCAACGAAGTCGTTCGTCATCATCGGCGATATACTCAAAGTCGATGCGGGTTAAAACAGCTCGCGAATTTCCCGCACGCCGAAATCGACGACTGGCACCGGTCGCCGCTGGGGCCCGGGGAGATGGTGCTCCAAGTCGACGCCCAGCGCCCGGTAAATCGTGGCCACGATTTCGGCCGTCGTGACGGGACGATCGGCAGGGTAGCCGCCGGTCTCGTCGCTGGCGCCCACGACGCGCCCGCCTTTGATGCCCGCGCCGGCAAACCACACCGACCACACCTGGGGCCAGTGGTCGCGTCCGCCGGCCGGATTGACCTTGGGCGTGCGGCCAAATTCGCCCAGCACGGGAATGACGGTGTTCTCGAGCAATCCGCGCTCGCTCAAATCGTCGAGCAGCGCGCTGACTCCCTGGTCAAACAGCGGCGCAACCGTCTTTTTCATCCCTTCGATCGACGTGAAGGGCACCGAGCCGTGAATGTCCCAGGTGATTTCGTTGAAAACGGTCAAGAACGTATTCACCGTCACAAATCGCACGCCGCGCTCGATCAGCCGGCGCGCCAGAAGCAGCGATTGTCCGAAACGGTTGCGGCCGTACTTGTCGCGCAGCGCGTCAGGCTCTTGTTCCAGGGCAAACGCTTCACGCGCGGCCGCCGAGGTCATCAGCCGATAAGCCTGCTCGAAACTCGCATCCATGAGCTTCGCTTGCGGAGACGCTTCGAATTCTTTGACGGCATTATCGACCAACGTGCGCAGCTTGCGCCGGCGGTCGCTGCGCACTGCCGGAAGATCGGTGGGGGGCAACAGATCGGGAACGCGAAAGTCTTTTGCCGAGGGATCGGCGTTGAGCACGAACGGGTCGTGCTGCTTCCCCAAAAATCCGGCTTCCTGTCCGTGGGGCAGGTTCCCGCCGGTCGGTCCCATTTTTTCGGGAAGCACGACGTGCGCGGGGAGATCGGTCTTGCGTCCCTTCAAATAGTCCAGCACGCATCCCACGTGCGGGCTTTCGAGACCACCGCTGAAAAGCCGCCCGGTCTGCATCATTTGATGCCCGGTGTCGTGCACGGCCGCCGCGGTATGATACACGCTCCGCACGTACGAAATTTTTTCCCCGTGCCGCGCCATGCCCGGAAACATTTCTGAAATCGTGATGCCCGGAGCTTTCGTCTCGATCGCCTGGAAGGGCCCGCGAATCTCCGCCGGGGCGTTGGGTTTCATGTCCCAGGTGTCAAGCTGGCTGGGGGCCCCCAGATTGAAGATCATGATGCCGTTCACGTCCTTGCCGGCATCGACCGCTCCTGAGGCTTCCAGCGCCGCCCACTCGGCCATTCCCAGCCCGATCGCCCCCAGCGATCCCGCCTGCAAAAAGTCGCGGCGAGTCAAGCCATCGCAGGTATGAACCCTTCCTGGACCACGCAATTGCAACATCGCCGGCTCTCCCGTGACAAAACGTCGCGATCCGATTTCATGGCGCGCCAGCGCCCTCGCACAAGCCAATATGTCCTATGATAGCGTCCCGCGCCGGCCGTCAGCAACCGCCGCGCTGCGGGTGGCGCAACGATTCGCCTGATGTCTTGCAGGCCCCCGACCCATCAGCATTCACAACGCCACCGCCGCAAAATCAGCGCGGCAGGTTCGGGCCGTTGGGCGGCTCGTTTTGCGGGGAATCCGTCGCGCCCGCGAGAGCGGCCTGCTTATCGCCGAGGCACAACTCTTCGCGGACAATGTTCAGGTGCACCGGCGCGTCGATTCCGATCCGCACGCTGTTGGGGCCGATGCGAATGACGGTGATTTTCACCTCATTGCCGACCAGGATCCGCTCGCCCGGCTTCCTCGACAAGACAAGCATGGCTTCACTCCTTTTCTGGGCCGTTCTTGTTCGTGACGCGAAATGCGCCTACCGGGAGCGTTGCACCAACCCGCGGGGCAGCTCACCGGCGGTCTCGCTGTCTTCATTGTGACGACGACATCGCAAAGAGTACAGCCCCAAGACCCTGAAAATCGGAATGACCACAAAAAACGCGCCGGCCACTGCAATCAGTCGAATCGCCGGCCTCAAACGCATGCCTAACGCGATCGGAAAGTTCGGCTGCCTGTTTTTTTAGCATTTGGCCCGTGCACAAATTCCGGGCATCGGTGCCGCATGAATCGGCCACGTTCCAGCCTGTCCGAAATTGACCCCCGAAAGCCTCCGAAACTTTGCATTTGCAATGCCAAATCTCACGTTTCGCTCGAAATCGAGACCCAAACTTCGTCGTGCACCGCCGATTCCCCACAGGCGAGCCACGGGCGTTAGCCCGTGGGTTGACGGCCGACGAATCGGAGTCGCACAATCCGTCCCCGGTCATGTTCCTCAGGAGCCGGGGGTCGTCGCGCAGCGACCACGCCCGGATATCGGCAATCGAACGCTTGCACCCCAATGAGGGGTGCCAAAGACTCTCGATTCAAAAATCGCCCATAGGACACGCGGTCACTACGGACAGCACTCGTTTGGCAACCCGTGGTTCAAAGAAGACAGAAAAATTGAGCGCAGAAAGGAAAGGGTGGCAGCAACACTGAACCAACACTGAACGGTCCGAGCGCTGGAAGCATTTTCGAATGCACTGGATAATGCAATGACGTATTTCAGGCGTACCCACGCGCGACGAACGACCGCTGTGAAGCAGTCCATTTGAATTTCGATTCTCGAGGCCGCATTATGGACACTGATTCAACCGTCAGCGAGGAACGAAACATCTGGATTGTTGGATTTCGATTCGATCGAAACGATGACCGTCCGGCTTTTTACGTCTTGGTTGTTGGTAATTATGAGGACCCCGTGCAGTGCAATGGTCAAACCATTCTGGTAGAGCGATTCGAATTGCTGCCGGAAGCCGCGCGACTTGCGGGGCGGGATGATGTCGACCGCGTTGCGCGTCTGCGCGACGCTGATTTGGTCTGTAACTTTCCAGAGGCATTTTCGCTTATTCGCGGCGCTGATCGCGATGAATCCAATATCATTCTGCCTGTCGTAAATTACTCACTCGATCTTGTTAACGCCACGCAATCATGGATGCCCTCCACAATGCGCAAGCAACTTGAGAGTTTTGCAGACCACCTAACGTTCAGCGGAGCGATTGCCGAGTATTTTCAACAATCAGGCGCCACGCGCGAAGAAACGATCGATGCGATTTTCTGGTCTCTTGGCTGCGTGATCGCGAACGCCCGATTTCTTCGGGCTTGACCACATCGTTCCGAAGCAATTCATCTCGCCTTCAATGTTTGGTGCTTTCAACAAATGTGAAAAGTCGGCTTTG
>DATGKC010000222.1:0-7860 GCA_035294845.1 Planctomycetaceae bacterium
GTGCTGCGACGGTCGCCGGCGACTGACAAGAGTCTGCAATTCGACCATTCGACGGAAGAAATTGTCGCGATACGAGCGATCGGGAAAAGGTTGTGCCATGTGAGCGTGCACAAAGAAATGGGCCCGCAAAAAGCACCGTAACAGAAAATGAAAACGGGAGCGAGACCCCTTTCGGACGAAAGCGATCAATACCAGACGTGCACCAGATACAGCCCGCAGGCGGGGACGGTCGAGCCGGCGAGCGAGCGCTTTTGGGCCTTCAAAATGCGGCTCACCTCTTCTTTTTCCCATTTGCGCCGCCCCACGTTGATCAGTGTGCCGACAATGCTGCGCACCATGTTGTACAAGAAGCCGTCGGCCACGACGTCGAGGCAGATGATCGGGCGGCCTAAATTGGCGTCGCGCTCGGCCGAATCGGACGCCGCCGAAACTTTGGCGGCCGGCAGGGTGAACGCCTCCCACAGAGGCTTTCGCGCCACATCGATGCCGTACACGGTGCGAACGCTCGTTACCTTGTTCGGCCAATCGGTTTCGAAGCTGCGAAAGTCGTGTGTCCCGGCGAGACACTGAGCGGCCTCTTGCATCACCCGTTCGTCAAGTCCACCGCGAATCGAATACGTGTAGCCTCTCAGAAATGGAAGCGGAAACGGACTATTGTCAATCAAGTACCGATATTGCTTGCGCGTGGCTGCAAAGGTGGAGTGGAATTCGGGGGCGGCTTCACACGAGTCGAGAACGACAATGTCGTGGGGAAGAAAGGCTTGCAGCGCGGGGCGAAAGTTTTGGGCCGGGATCGGGCAATTCGTGTGAAAGTTCGCGATCTGTCCCAACGCGTGCACGCCGGAATCGGTCCTTCCGGCCGACAACAGCGCGCAGCTCTCGCCCGTCAACTTTTCGATGGCCCGTTCGATCGTCGCTTGAATGGATGGACCGTTGGCCTGGACTTGCCAGCCGCAGTAATTCGTGCCGTCGTAGGCTAAAGTCAAACGGATGTTGCGAAGAGCCATGGCGTCACACACGCGGGCTGCGTGAGGTTAATGATCTGCGAACTGTCTTCGCAAAAGAGAGGTCGGAGATGAGCGCATTTCGGATGCGGTCATTTTTTTCCCGGCCGCCTTTGCGGCAAAGCGTTCCACGGATCTTCGGGCCAGGCGTGTTTTGGGTACCTGGCGCGAAGGTCTTTTCGAACCTGCTGATAAGCTTTGTTCCAGAAGCTTGTGAGATCGTCGGTCACCTGTTGCGGCCGCATGTTCGGCGCCAAAAGGTGCATTAAGAGCGGCACGCGACCGCCGGCGATCCGCGGGGTCTGGGCCAGACCGAATAATTCCTGGATGCGCGCGGCCAGCACGGGGCGCTTGCCGGCCTTGTATTGAATGGCCACGCGGCTGCCGCTGGGCACCGAAAGCCGCTCGGGCGCCTCTCGATCGATCGCCTGCAACTGCGCCGGCGTCAGCATGGTCTTGATCCAATGCAGCCACGGGGCGCGGCGCACGTCGTCGAACGATCGGCAGCCTTGGCAAACCGCAGGCAAGAGCGCGGCAAGCTGCGCATCATCGAGAGCCGGCAGTTGCAGCTCGGGCATCCACTCGCGCAGCGAGCGCACCCGCTCGAGGTACGTGCGCAAGTCATTGTCCTTGGGCAAAACCTGGTCGAGGTCTGCGGCCGCCGCCGCGGCCAGGGCGGCGGCGATTTGTTCATCCGGGATGTGCGCCAGCGACACTTCGTCGAGCACCAGGTCGTCCCAGCAGGTGCGCCGCACGGCGGCGACGCGTCCCGATCGTCGGTCGAACGTCACCTCGTCGCGACTCGTCAGCCACCTCGGATCAAGCCATTCGCGAGCAACGGCGGAGGCCTGATGAACCAGCGCTTCGCTGTCGCCGGCATCAACGTCGACGCACACAAATAACTCCGCTTCCGTGACGGCGCTCGTCCACCCCAGGCGCACGCCGCGACCGCCCACCATCACGCCGCGATCTTTGCTCATTTCGCGTCGCCGAGCCAACCGGTCGTGAAACGCCGCCAGCACACAACGTTGCAGAGCTTCGTCCTCGTCCGCGGGCGCTGTCGCCGAATCATCAGGATTCGCAGTACCACAAGCGGCTTCCAATTGTTGGAGCAACTGGTCGCGGACACGGAGCACCATCCGCGCGGCGCCGACTTTTATCGTTCCCTGGTAATGATCGTCGTGGCCGGTGTCGCTGAATCCCTCCAGTGCGGCAACTCGGTCGACAATGTCTGAAGCCGACCGGGCGCTCGTGCGGCCGCGTCGCTTTACCGGCGCGTCTTCCTGGAAAAACGGGCTGCGTTCCGACAGCAAAGCGACCGCGAGAGCCGCCCGCCTTGCGACTCCCAGACGGCGCCCTTCGATCAACAGCCGCGCCAATCGCGGATGAACGCTCAGGCGATTCATCAGCCGTCCCAAATCCGTCGCCCCCTTCTCGTCCAAGGCCCCCAGGCGGCTTAGCAGCCGTTCGGCCTGGGCGATCGACGCAGCGCGCGGCGGCTCGAACCAGGGAAACCCGGCGGCGTTCACCTCGCCCCAGCACGAAAGTTGCAAGACAGGACCCGCCAAATCAACGCGGCGGATCTCCGGCTCGTCGTGTGGCGCCCGCCCCTGGTGCTGCTCTTCGGTCCAAAGCCGCAAAGCGATTCCTGGCTGGGTGCGGCCGGCACGCCCGGCACGCTGGTCGGCCGACGCCTTCGAGATGTTCGAGAGCACGAGCCGATCGAAGCCTGCGCGTTCGTCGAAGCGCAACACGCGCGCAAGGCCCGTATCGACGACTGCGGTAATGCCGTCGATGGTAATCGACGTTTCAGCCACGTTCGTCGCCAATACGACCTTGCGCCGTTCTGATGGGCCCAACACCGCATCCTGTTGTTCGGCCGAAAGATCGCCGTAGAGCGGCATGACGGCCAGGGCGAATCTATGCGACAACGGCGCAAGCTCAGTTGCCGCGCGGCGAATTTCACCGACGCCGGGAAGAAAGACGAGGATGTCGCCGCTCGTGTGCTCAAGTGCCGTGCGAACGGCGCTCACGAGGCCTTCCAGACTCAGCTTATTGAAAAACGGATTATATCCGCCGACCAGGTGCATCGTCGATCCGATCGAGACCGGCAGCCGAACGCCTCGCGTCATCGTGCCGATGTAGGCCAACTCGACGGGAAAACGCCGCCCCTCGGCGACGATGATCGGGCAATCGCCCAGAAAGGCGGCGACAGGCTCGGCTGCGAGCGTCGCCGACATCACGATGATTTTGAGATCGGAACGCACCGTTTGTTGCACGCGGCGCACCATTCCCAATGCCAAATCGACGTTGAGCCCGCGCTCGTGAAACTCGTCGAAAATGACGACCGACACGTCTTCCAGGAACGGATCATCGTTCAGAGAGCGCAATAGCACGCCATCGGTGACGATGCGGATGCGCGTCTGGCGGCTGAGCTGCTGGTCGAACCGCACGGCATAGCCGATTTCGTCGCCGACGCGGCCTTGGCGCTCGGCGGCAATTCGCCTCGCCGCCGCGCGGGCCGCCACACGGCGCGGTTCGAGCACGACGATGGCCCGCTCGCCCGCGAGGCCCGAGTCGAGCACCGCCGGCGCGACCCGCGTTGTTTTTCCCGACCCCGTCGGAGCGCGCACGACCGCACAGCCGTGCGCGCGAAGCGATTCGGTCAACTGCGGCAGAACGGCGTCGATGGGAAGCGGCGAAAGCGTCACGATGCGGGCTGCTCTCACCGGCGAATGACGACTTGCGCCGGGTTGATCGCCTTGTATCTTCCCTTGTGAGCGGTGATCTCGAATGCCTGCGGAACCGATTCAAGCCCATCCAGAACATGCGTGATCGTCTCCTTCAATCGCACGCGCCCCGAGGCGACCAGGTGCACGGTATGTTCCAGATGCCCCCGCGTGCTGATGTCAGGGAACAGATACCGCAGGCTGCGCTCGCGCAGCGTGTCGATGTCGAGCTCGAGCGGCTGTCCGAACCAGGAAACGCCGATGATCTTTCCGCCCGAACGGGCCGCATCAACCGCCTGCATCACCGTCTTATGGCCGGCTAGTCCCTGTTTGGGACTGCCACCGGCGCATTCGAACACAATGTCGGCCCCGTTTCCGCCCGTCAAATCGCGAATGGCCGCGATCGGGTCGAGCTTCGCGGCGTTGAGCGCGTGATCGGCGCCCAATTCGCGCGAGGCCTGACAAGCTTCGTCCCGAACGTCGACCGTAATGACTTGCCCCGCCCCGCTCAGGCGCGCAATCTGCATGCACTCGAGCCCCATGCTCCCCTGCCCGAGCACGACGATCGAATCGCCTAGCGCTATATCGGCCGTCTCGACGGCGGCCACGCTGTCGCTCAGCGACTGCAGGCACGCCCCCTCGCTGTCGGAAATTCGCTCGTCCAGCTTGACCAGGGCAATCTCGGGGAGAATGGCCCGCTCGGAAAAGCAACCCGGAAGCTGAAACCCGATGATTGGCCCCCGTCGGCACAAATGGCTGCGCTCGCTGCGGCACAGCGAACAATCGCCGCAGGGGAGCTTGGCGCGGGCCGCGACGCGATCGCCGGCGACGAATCCGGTCACGCCGTCGCCCACTTCGATGATCCGTGCCGAGAACTCGTGGCCGAACAGTTGCACCGGGGCTTCGGTTTCCAGCCGATGCTTGATCTTGTCGTAAGCGAGAGTGCGAATGCCGAAGGCGAGCTGAGCTTCGGTGACGCTCGGCTGCACGCACAAAGGCTCGACGATGACGTGACCCGGCCGGCAGACCGGCTCGGCCACGTCGTCAAGCCGCAGGTCGCCAAATCCGTAAAAACGCCAGGCGCGCATGTGGTTTCCTCGAGATGGTAAGACGCAATTTCAGAATAACCGGTTATAGCCGTTGAGGGCGGCAACGCGGTAGGCTTCGGCCATCGTGGGATAATTGAAGGTCGTATTGATGAAGTACATGAGGGTATTATTCGGCGCCGGCTGCGCGAAAATCGCCTGACCGATGTGAATGATCTCTGAGGCGTTCGCGCCGAAGCAGTGAACTCCCAGAATTTCGAGCGTCTCGCGATGGAAAAGTATTTTGAGCATACCGGTTGTCTGTCCGGTGATTTGCGCCCGCGCCAGGCTGCGGAACAGGGCATGCCCCACCTCGTAGGGAACGCTGGCTTCGGTCAATTGGCGTTCGGTACGCCCGACGGAGCTGATTTCGGGAGTCGTGTAAATCCCGGCGGGAATGTCGCGGACCATGCTTCGCGCGCAGGGCTGGCCCAGTAAATGCGATGTGGCAAACCGCCCCTGGACGTAGGCGGCGCTGGCCAACGACGGAAACCCGATCACGTCGCCCACCGCATATACGTGCGGCACGCTGGTCTGAAAATCATCATTGACCGGCAGATTGCCGCGACTATCGGGGACAATCCCGATTTTGTCGAGTCCCAACAGGTCGGTGTTGCCGGTGCGTCCGTTGGCCCACAAGAGCACGTCGGTTTTGAGCTGTTTGCCGGACTTGAGGAACACGACGACGCCGTCATCGCGTCCCTCGACCCGTAGACATTCTTCGCGGTGTCGAATCAAGACGCCGCGCTCGCGCATGTGATAAGCGAGCGCATCGATGATTTCATCATCGAGAAACTCGAGCAGTTTGTCGCGCGTATTCACCAGATTGACTTTGACTCCCAGGTTGCGAAACATCGAGGCGTATTCGCAACCGACCACGCCGGCGCCGTAGATCGTGATCGACTGCGGCGTAAAGGCGAGATCAAGAATCGTTTCGCTATCGAAGATGCGGGGATGGGTGAAATCGACGCCGGGCGGGCGGTAAGGGCGCGCGCCGACCGCGATGACAAAGAAATCGCCCGACAGCCTTTGCGTCCCTCCTTCGTCGGATATAACTTCGACGGTGTGCGGATCGACGAATCGGGCAAGGCCTTGATACACCGGAACGCGATTGCGATCGTAAAACGTCCGCCGCATTTCGACCTGTTGATCAATCACCCCCCGCGCGCTCTTTCGCAGCTCGGGAAAGGTCAGGTTGATCGAGATGCCGGCCTCGCGGAAGAGTTTATTGTTGTTGGCCTCGGTCATCTGAAAGATCGCGAACCGCAATGCCTTGCTGGGAATGGTCGCCAGGTGCGTGCAACCCCCCCCGACGCGCGCCCAGCGATCGGCGACGGCGACCTTTTTGCCGTGCTTGGCCGCCTGCATGGCGGCCCCCTCGCCCCCCGGTCCGGTGCCGATTACGATCAAGTCGAAATGGGAAGCGTCCATAAAAGCGACTTCAGGTTCCGGCCTTTGGAGTTGGGAATTTGAAAGATGCGAGCTTCGAGCGCCGCTTCGTGAGAATCGGCATCACGAGAGTCGCACGTGCTCTACGCCGTTGGCAACCATCCATTCCAGCCAATTTTCCTGTTCTTCAGAAAATGCAATCTCGGCCTTGCTGGCGCTATCGAGCGGCGAGACGATGCGCACAATTCCTTCGTCGAGAAAATTCTTCGCATCCAATAGCGTGACCCAGTATTCACCTGCCGGCAGCTTGGGCACTCCCGCCTCGCCCGAGACGGCCGTGAAGTAGGTGATCTCCTGCCGGAAGCGATCGGGCATTCGAAACGGGGCGAGATCGGACCGGCCGACGGCGTGTACGAAGACGGGCATGACGGGTCCCGATGCGACTTTTTCACCGATGCGCCCCCACTGTACCTGGAGCATCGCGCTTCAACAAGCAATTCTCGGCTCGGCTGTCGCGCAGTGGAATTTTGCTGCGAGTTTGGCTATGTTTTTTAGCACCAACGGTTATTTTTTCTCTGCCCGCCGTGACGCGCGCCGTGTCCAGGATGATGTCGTGATGAGTACAGAGTCAGCGCAAGAAGAGGGCGTTTCGGTCCCACGCGTTCAGTTGAACCCTACGGTCGATCCCGACGCGGCCCGCCCGGTCCCGTCGATTCCTTCGGGGCTTTCGCCGGCCGAAAAAATCGAACCGCCGCCGGCTGCGACGGCGCCGATCACTGAATCGGAGGAAGCGCCGCCCGATCGAGGTCCCAGCGCCACGCAGATTCCCTCGCGAGAAAAGGTCGAGATTCCGGCGCGCGGAGCGCCGCTGGATGCCGCACTCGAAGCCGAAATTAACGCCGCTCTCTCCGACGTGGGAAGCCTGGCACTCGGCGACGCCGGCGGCGAAAGCGCGTCGGCGGGCGAAGAAGTTGCACGCGCATCGGGCGACCTGGAACTCGCGCCGGGCTCGAAGGTCAAAGCCAAAGTGCTCTCGGTCCACGGCGACAGCGTGATTGTCGATCTGGGAGCGCGCGCCTCGGGAGTGATTCCGGCGCGAAATTTCGCCGAGGGCAAATTGCCCTCTGTCGGCGACGTGCTCGATGCGATTGTCGAAAAGCTGGACCAGGCCGAGGGGCTCATCGAGCTGCAACCCGCGAAGGCCGCCGTCACGAAACCCGCCGGCGATTGGAACGCGATCGCTGAAGGGCAGATCGTCGACTGTATTGTGGGCAAGTCGAACAAAGGAGGCCTGGAAGTCAACGTCAGCAACCTGCGCGGTTTTCTGCCGGCCGGCCAGGTCGATCTGGTGTATTGCTCGAATCTTGATCAATTCATCGGCCAAAAGCTGCGCGTGAAAGTGATGGAAGTCAACGCGCACAAAAAACGGTTGATCGTCAGCCGCCGCTCATTTCTGGAGATCGAGATCGCCGAGCTTCGTGAAGAGGCCTGGAAAACGCTGGAAGTCGGCCAGAAGCGAACGGGCACGGTCAAGACTCTCAAGGACTATGGCGCATTCGTCGATCTGGGCGGCGTCGACGGGCTCGTGCACGTCAGCGAATTGTCATGGGGCCGCGTGTCGCATCCGAAAGACGTGCTGCACGAGGGTCAGCA
>DATGKC010000223.1:0-10391 GCA_035294845.1 Planctomycetaceae bacterium
CGGGAAACGCGGTTTTGCGCGTCGCCGACGACCGCGGCAACATGCTCGGCAAAGCCGCGGGCGTCAGCGTCGCTCTGGCCGCGGGCGATCAGGCGGCAGGCGCCGGCGAGCAATCGATTTCCCTCTCGTCGGCGCGGGAACTGGCCGACACGATCGGCACGGCAACGGCCCTCTTCCGCGGACATGAATTTCACGACGATTTGGTCATCAAGACCGCGTCGGGGACGACCGTGGAGAGTCGGCCGGGCCGCCTGCATTCGGCGAAAATTCGCCTCAACGGGAATCGCCGCCAGCGCGCAGCCGTCGTGTTTGTTCTCGATTGCTCGTTCAGCATGCGGCAAGAAATGCTGTTTGAAGGCGCTGACGCGCGCGTCCCGCGGCTGGAGGTGGCCAAAGCGGCGCTGGGACGCATGCTCAACGCCTTGGCTGCGCGCGGCGACGCCCGCGTGGGCGTGATTTTATACGGGCATCGAATCGGCTGGAGCACAAAGGAACAAAATCAACTCCTCACGCAGACCAGCTATGCGGGCCGGATTCCCGAGGGGCTCAAGCCCTACGAGGACGTCGAGACGGTCTTGCCTTTGGGCCGCTTCGACGCCGTCGCGGCCGCCGGCGTGATCGAGCGGCTCGACAGGGTGAAACCGTGGGGCGAATCGCCCCTGTACCTCGCGCTGACGCAGGCCCTTCAGGAGTTCAAGGACGACGATCTGGACGCGCAGCGTTCGGTCGTCGTGATCACCGATGGGTTGAATTACCAGTTCAATCCGCGGTCTGAGAAGGCCAAAGCCGCGCGCGATGTGCTCGCCGCCGACAGTTTGCGGGGCATCCCGTTGCATATTGTGGGATTCGGCATTCAACCCGAAGAAGAACGGCAGACGCAGCGCGAGTTTGGACAGCTCGCCGGCGAGACCGGCGGTCACTTCGTCAACGTCGCCGAAGCCGCGTCGCTGGCCGAGTCGCTGGAAGACATTCTCCAGGCGCGGCAATACGCGGTATCCACAGCCGCCGGGAAAACCCAAAGGGCGCGAATCGGCTCGGCTGTCGAAATCGAGTGGGCAGACGATGGGCCCCAGGAATGCCTCGTGTCGATCGACGCGCTCTCTGAGCCGGTCGAGGTCGCAGGAGGCGAAGCGCTGGAACTGTTCGTCAGCCAGGACGGGCAGAAGATCGTCTCGGCCGTGTACGACGCCGGTTCGCCGGTGTTCGCCGCCCTCGTGGGAGGGCCACCCCGTGACCCCAAGGGCATCCGGCTGGGGGTGCACCAGCCGTCTCGCGAGGGAAGCACGGTCATTTTCGACCTTTCTCTGCAACATCTCCAGCAGCATTTCGTCAGCCGGCCGCGCGAAGTCTGGGCCGAGATCAGCCCCGTGCTTCCCGACAATCGTCCGGCCGCCAATCTGAAATATGTGTTCTACGATCCCGAGTTCGTGCCGCGCACCGCCGTGCCGGTGCTACGCGCCGCGGCCCGGAACTGGCCGAAGGCGGCGCGCCGCGCCCGCATCGACTTCTGGTGCAAATGGTCGGCGACCGAGCCTTCGCGGCTGGTTGCGTTTGCCGACGCGCCCGATGGGAACCAAGCGGCACAAAGCGGCACACTCGAGGCGATTCCGGGTTTCAAATACCAAATGCGGACCAGGCCGGGGGCGCCCTGGCGAGTCGACTTCATCGAAATTTATCCTTCCGATGCGGCCGGCGCGACGATGCTCAAAATCGACGTGGCCGGCCGCGTGCAGCCGACTCGAATACTGCGCCAATTCGACGACGTGAATCACTTTGCAACCCACAGTTTTTTATTCGACGATCCTGCGCCCGAGTTGATTCGTTCGACCGACAGCATTCGCATCGTCACCCGCCGCCGCATGTTCGACGATGCCCAGCGTCTGGAGATTCTCGTTTCGATCGAGGTTCCCGAACAGGCCGACACGATTCCCAGTTTTCCGCCGGCCAATTGAAAGGCGGCGCAGGGCTTGTCTCCTGGCGACGCAGAGATCAGCATCCTTAAGGCCGCCCATTGACTCAATCGAGGTTCTCATGAACTTGATCTTCTACACGGCGACGCGGTTTTTGCACGTCGGGACGGCGGTCGTCGTGGTGGGCGGAACTTTTTTCATACGCTACATCCTGCTTCCGGCGGCGGCCAAGAATCTGCCGGACGACGCGCATGCCCGATTGCGCACCTCCCTGATGAACTCGTGGAAGAAGATCGTTCACGCGGGGATCGCCCTGTTCCTTTTAACCGGCGCGGTCAATTATTACCGGGTCATCGCCGATGGCTCTCACAAGGGCGATGCGCTCTATCACGCGCTTCTCGGCACGAAAATCATACTGGCGATGATCATTTTCGCGATCGCCTCGGCCCTGGTCGGCCGTGCGCCGGCGCTCGAACAATTTCGCCGAAATTCCCGAACCTGGCTGACGGTGAATGTGTTGCTGGCCGCGATGATCATCGGCATTTCCGGCTTCCTGAAAGTTCGCGGCCCACGCACACTCCCTGGCGCCGCGTCCCGACCCGATCCGGCCGCGTCGGCTGAAGCCGAACGTGATTGAATCGAGGCGTTGGCCTGAAGGGCCTGAAGGGGCCAGAAACGCCAGAAACCCGGTCTTCCCGAATTTGGACGGATGTGCTAAGACCTGCGTTCACAGGCCGTTGCGCCGATGAGGGATTGTCCCTCCGATCGCGGGCCCTGGGAGCACAACCATGCACGGATGCAGGCGTTTCGCGCTGCCGGCGGGACTGGCGCTTTTGGCGCTGGCCGCAGGTTGCCAGACGTCGCCTCGCGGAACGGCCTCTGACGGAGGTCCCTCTCGTTCGTTCGGGCTCAATTACGTTCCGCGGCAGTCCGAACCTCCGATCGAGCCGTCCGATGACGTTGCCACGCGGGGGGGCACTCCCATCGACGACGATCTGGATGCCGGCGACAAAAGCGCCGCCAAGACGTCCGGCTCCCTGACGCGCATGTTCTCGGGCAGAGATAAAGAACCGGCTCAACGCAAAGCGCTACCGGTTTCAGCCAGCTCGGCTCATTCTGACGACGACGGCGATCTGGAACCGTGAACCGAGTTTTCCGCGGACGCCTTCCATCGTAGCGGAATTCGTGAGAATTCCGGACAAGCGCCTGAGAGAGTCGGAATTCTGGCGAATCCCGCTACCCACGCAGGACGGAATTCTCACGAATTCCGCGACGCAAAATCCAGCGCCGACCAATCCAACTTCTGTACCGCTGCGAATGCAATTCTCGCGCTCGATGTCTGGCCCAGGTCCATTCGGAGCAAGGCTGGCAATGGTCCCCACCGGAAGCTAAACTGGGAAATCATCGGCCGTCGAGAACCCGGATTTGGCTCCCAGGGCTCGATGACAGTCCGGTCGGAGCCCGGCCAGAGACGCAAAGGAGCGTTTTGTCGTGCAAGTTGCAATTTCCTGCAAGCACGGGGAGTTAAGCGCCAACCAACAGGAGTACATGAAGCGGAAATCGGAAAAGCTCCTGACGTATTTTGAGCGGGTGACATCGATCAATGTGACTGTGACGCACGAAAAAGGGCGAGTGCGGGTCGAGATTCTCGTTGACGCCGAACACAAGCATAATTTCGTCGCCAACGACGTCGGAGACGACGCCACTCCCACGTTCGATCTCACGCTGCACAAAATGGAACAGCAGATCAAGAAATACAAAGAGAAAATCCAGGATCACCGCCGCGAGAAACCCGTCAAGGGAGCCGAGCGCGGCGAGTGACCCCCAAGTGAGGAGCTATTCATGAAGTTGTCGGACTTCGTGGTTCGCGAAGCGATTCTGACGGATTTGAAAGCGGCGACGAAGGAAGCTGCCATTCGAGCGATGGTCGAAAGCCTGTCGGCGGTGGGCAGCGTCAAGGGAAGCGATCAAGAAGGGATTATCGCGGCGATTCTGAAGCGCGAAGAGCTGGGATCGACGGGAATCGGGAAAGGCGTGGCCGTGCCGCACACCAAGCATCCCTCGGTCGGCAAGCTCGTGGCCACGATCGCCCTGTCGAAGGACGGCGTCGAGTTTGCGAGCCTCGACGGCGATGCCGTTCACATTCTGTTTCTTTTGGTATCGCCTCCCGATCGTCCGGGAGATCATCTGCGGGCCTTGGAGAACATTTCCCGCCATTTGCGGAACGATAACTTCTGTAATTTCCTCAAACAGGCCGCATCCGCTCAGGCCGTGATCGAACTCCTGGAGGAAGCAGACAACAACCAGCTCGGCTGAGGCGCCGGCGATCGCCGCGCGCCGGCCGGTCGAAGGTCGGCGGCGCGGGGCGATGCGCCCTGTGCCTTACCGTTCGCCTCGCGGTGTGCAGTCACTATGAATCCAATTCCGACTTGCATGCGCGAGGTGGTGGTGAGACTCGAGAATGGCCTGCATTTGGGGCCGTGCTCGCAAATCGTGCAACTGGCGCAAAAATTCAATTGCGATCTTTCGATTCGCAAGGGAGACCGCACAGTGGATGGAAAAAGCATGCTCGACCTCTTGACGCTGGCCGCCGAGCAGTCAACGGTGCTGGCGCTGGAGGCGCGCGGGGCCGATGCCGCTGAAGCGCTCGAGGCGATCGCCGCCCTTTTCGATCGCAATTTCGCGACCGACCATCCCGCTTGAAACTACGAAAACCGGCGCCACGGAGAATTATGGAAGTCAGACGCGGAATCGCGGTAGCCCCGGGAGTGGCCATCGGCCCGGCTCTTGTGCTGGGCTCCGAAGATTTCCGCATTCCTCAACGGTTTGTCCGCGTCGATGCCGTCGAGACCGAGCTGGCGCGGTTCCGCACGTCGCTCGAGGCGGCCGTTGCGGAAATCGCCGGCCACGAGGAGCTGGCGGCGGCCCGGCTCGGAAAGCAATACGGCGCCATCTTCGCGGCCCATCGCCAGTTGGCCCAGGATCCCAAGCTCGTCAAAGACATCGAAGAGCTGATTCGCCAGAAATGCTATTCCCCCGAGTTCGCCTCCAGCCGCGTGCTGCGGAAATACGCCAAGAGCCTGCAAAATCTCGGCGATCGCTATTTCGCCGAGCGGGCCAACGACCTGTTCGACCTGGAGAAACGGATTCTGCGTCACCTTTTGGGCGAACGGCGTGAAGAATTGACGCAACTGACCGCCCCGGTGCTGGTCCTCGCACACAACCTCACCCCCAGCGAAACGGCCAATCTCGACACCAAGTTCGTATTGGGTTTCGCGACCGAAGTGGGGGGCAAAAGCAGCCATACCGCCATTCTTGCCGGGGCCCTGGAACTTCCCGCCGTCGTGGGAGTCGGGTCGTTCCTTTCGGACGTTTCCGGAGGCGAGCCGATCATCATCGACGGCAACCAGGGCACCGTCATCATCGACCCGGACGAAGAAACGCTCGGCAGCTATCGCGACGCCGAGCGCAAGATCCGGACGGCAGCGATCCGGCTGAGCTCGTTGGGACCTCTCAGGGCCGAAACCCGCGACGGCGTGCCGATCCACATTTACGGCAACATCGAGTTTCCCAACGAAGTCGAGCATTGCGCGCAGCGGGGGGCCGAGGGAATCGGGCTGTACCGCACCGAGTTTTTGTATCTCGAAAGCGAGCAGGAGCCGACGGAACAAGCGCAATATGACGCTTACATCCAGGTATTGCGCGCGTTTCCGACGGGACCGGTGGTGATTCGCACGCTCGACCTGGGCGCCGAGAAATTTCCGCATGCCATGCAGGAAGTGATCGAAGCCACGCCCAACCCGGCGCTGGGTTTGCGCAGCCTGCGGATGACGCTGCACAATTTGCCGCTGTTCAAAACGCAGCTCCGGGCCATTCTGCGGGCCGCGACCGCGGGCGACGTGCGCATCATGTTCCCTCTGGTATCGACTCTGTTGGAGCTCCGGCAGGCGAAGATGATTCTGGGCGACGTCGTCGAGGACCTGGAAGAGCAAAAGGTCGAATTCAACCCGAAGGTCAAGGTGGGCATGATGGTCGAAGTCCCCTCGGCGGCGCTCCTGGCCGACGAATTTGCGCGGGAAGTCGACTTCTTTTCCATTGGAACAAACGACCTGATCCAGTATACATTAGCAGTCGACCGGGCCAACCCGGCGGTGGCCAACCTGTACAGTTCGGCCGACCCGTCGGTTTTGCGCCTGATCGAAGGCGTTGTGAAGGCGGCCGAGAAATACAATTTGCCGGTGTCGGTGTGCGGGCAGATGAGCTCCGACCCGATTTACATACCTTTGCTGGTGGGAATGGGCCTGCGGGAATTGAGCGTCACTCCCCAGTCCATCCTCGAAGTCAAGCAGGCCGTTCGGAGTTTGACCTTGGCGCAGTCGAGGGAGATTCTGCACCATGCACGAACGCTGGACGTGGCTCGCGATGTCGAAAACTATCTCCGCGGAGAAATGAAGAAAATCTCTCCGGATTTGGTCTTATAGCCTCGTCGCCGGAAACCGGCCGAGGCCCTTGAGTATGCTTACGTCGTCATAGGATACAGAATGCACGGTCTTTTACCGGTCATCCGCACAGACCCGCATTCCCGCGAAACAGCCGCGGGCGCCACGGCAGCGCCGCGCGGCAAGAAACCAATTCTGGTTCAAACACCGTGCGCTCAAGGGGGCGCGGTCGCTCCGGCATGTCGTTCGGGCAGCGGCGATTCTCGGTTGGAACTATTGTTCCCGAAATCGCCTCGAACGCCGGCGCCGACCGGCTCGGCCCGGAGCTTCCCGTTTGGGAACCTCTTCCGGCCTTCTCTGGGGGGCGCGACCCTCGCCGAACGATTCGTTCCGGCGCTGGCCGCGCAGTTTCTGTCGCGCGCCTCGGGCCTTTGGCCCCGCGGCGGCATAGCACCCCCGGGCCGGATCAGCTCCGGCCCAAAAGACCGCCTCATACAGCGCACAATTCGTCATTGCCGACGAAGGGCGATCAATGAAAAAGGAAATGCTCGTCAATGCGCTCCAGCCCGAAGAGAGCCGGATTGCCATTGTGGAAAACACCGTCCTCGAAGAGCTGTACATCGAGCGCAACAGCCTCGAAAACTTCGTGGGCAACATCTATAAGGGCCGCATCGTCAACATCGAGCCCAGCATCCAGGCGGCGTTCGTCGACTTCGGCGTGGGCCGCAACGGGTTTTTGCATGTCAGCGACGTCGAATATCAGTATTACAAGCATTTGACCGGCCCCGGAGGCGCCCCGCTCCCCCGGCCGGGCGACGAAGACGACGACGAAGAAGAGGACGACCGCCCGCAGCGCGGGAAAAAGCGGTTCAACGAACGCAGCGTTCGCAACAAGCCGCCGATCCAGGAAATCTTCAAGCGCGGCAGCGAAGTGCTGGTGCAGGTGATCAAAGAGGGCATCGGCACCAAAGGCCCCACGCTCTCGACCTATATCAGCATTCCCGGCCGATATCTGGTGCTGATGCCGGGCCTGCAGCGCGTCGGCGTCAGCCGCAAGATCACCGACGAAGCGACGCGCCGTCAATTGCGCACGGCCCTGGAAGCGCTTCGGCCGCCGCAGGGGCTGGGGTTCATCATCCGCACGGCCGGCATCGAGCGCTCGCAGAAAGACCTGCAGCGCGATCTCAACTACCTGCTCAGGTTGTGGAAGGTGATCGTTCGACGCATCAAGAAAACTCGCGCGCCGGTCGACATCTACCAGGAAAGCGACATGGTCATCCGCACCATTCGCGACATTTACAATGCCGAAATCGAGACGATCTGGATCGACGAGCCCGAGACGTTCGAGCGGGCCCGCGAGTTTCTCAAAGTCGTGCTTCCGCGGCACGCCAACCGCGTCAAATTGTACGAGGCCAAAGAGCCGATTTTTCATAAGTACCGAATTGAAGACGAGATTACCCGCATCCAGCAGCGTCATGTGCCCCTCTCGGGGGGCGGGTCGCTGGTCATCGACCAGACCGAGGCGATGGTCGCCATTGACGTCAACAGTGGCAACTTTCGGGCCGACAACGACGCGGAAGAAACGGCCTATCAAATGAACCTCAGGGCCGCGGCCGAAATCTGCCGCCAGATTCGTTTGCGCGACTTGGGGGGCGTGATCGTCAACGACTTCATCGACATGCGCGAAGAGCGCCATCGCCGGGGCGTCGAGCGCGCCTTGCGGGACGCCATCCGGCGCGATCGGGCCCGATCGAAAATCTTGAGGATCAGCCCGTTTGGCCTCATCGAAATGACCCGCCAGCGGATCCGCCCTTCGCTTCGGCGCAGCGTCTACGAAGACTGCCCCTGCTGCCGCGGGACGGGGCTGGTGAAAACGGCCGAAAGCGTGGCGATCGAAGTCGTGCGGCTGTTGCTCAATTCGATCCATCGCGAGAACGTTTCGAAGATGACGGTCGAAGTTCACGACCGGGTCGCCGCCTATCTCAACAACCGCAAGCGCAAGGACTTGATTCGCTTCGAAGACGAAAACGATGTGACCATTCACATCAATTCGCGGGCCGATGTCAGCCCCGAGCACTTGCAGATCAAGTGTTTCGACGGAACGGGGAGCGAGCTGAAGATGTCGCTCCCCGAAGCCTCGAAATCTTCGCGGTGACCCGCTAGAATGCTCCATTCGGCCCAAGGGCCGAGAGATGTTCGTTTGTTCCTAGAATTTCAAGGTCGTTTCCATGTTCGCCATTTTTGAAGACGGCAGCCATCAATACCGCGTCCAAGCCGGAGACCGGCTCGAAATTGATTTTCGCGCCGCGCACGTGGGGGATGCGCTGCAATTCGACCGCGTCCTGGCCGCGGGCAACGACTCGGCCGGCAAAATCGGCCGTCCCCTGATCGAGGGCGCTTCGGTCTCGGCCGAAGTGGTTCAGGGCTCGGTCAAAGGCAACGAGGGCATCGTCAAGGGGCGCAAGCTCGAGGTCGGCAAATTCCGCCGCCGCAAGGGACACATCCGCCACAACGGCCACACGCAGAAATACACGCGGGTGCGCATCACGGCGATCACCGTTCCGGGGCTGGAGGGTTAGAGGGTCGGAGTTCACTCGGAGTTCACGCCACGGCGCGCCAACCCATGACCTCCCACGCCGATCTCGTCAACGAACTGCGCTGGAAGAAATTTCCGGTGCTCAATGACGGGTTTGTCTGCCTGGTCGATTGCATGGGGGACGATGGCTCGGTGGTGCAAGCGGCCCGCGTGAGCTACGGCGAAGGGACCAAGCGCGTCTCCGACGACCGCACTCTCGTCCGCTATCTGATGCGCCATCGGCACACCACGCCCTTCGAAATGGCCGAGCTCAAGTTTCTCGTGCGCGTCCCCATGGATTGCTGGCGGCAATGGATCAGACACCGGACCGCATCGGTCAACGAGTACAGCACGCGCTATTCGGTCGCCATCGACTCGATGCAGGCGACCCTGCCCCAGGAGTGGCGCACCCAGGCCGACCAGAACCGCCAGGGAAGCGGGGCGCCGCTTCCTGACGAATTGGGCAAAAGGCTGAGCGAAGACGAGCACCATTTTCAGGTGACGGCACGCCAGGTGTACCAGAAGCGGCTGGAAGCGGGGGTGGCGCGGGAGCAGGCCCGCAAAGACCTACCCCTCTCGACTTATACCGAATCGTACTGGAAGATCGATCTGCACAATTTGTTGCACTTTCTGGCCCTGCGAATGGATTCGCACGCTCAGCAGGAAATCCGGGAATACGCTGCCGTGATCGGCGAAAAAATCGTGCAACCCTTGTTCCCCATCGTGTGGGAGGCGTTCGCCGATTACCGGTTGGGCAGCCTGTTCCTCTCGCGGCTGGAAACGGCCGTCATCCAGCGTCTCGCGTGCCGTCCGAAAGTGGCCGGAGCGGCGTTTTGGACCGAAGAAGATTTTCTGGCTGTGCAGGACGAATCGTGGCGAAGCCTGTCGCGCTCCCGCGAACGGGACGAATGTCGCTCGAAGCTGGCCCTGTTGGGACTTCTGCCCCCCGCGCCGTCGGCCGGCCAGCCGTGAGCGACCAGCCTACTTCTTATTCTTCTCGGCGTCGGCCTTTTTTTTCGCCGCCTTGACCTCGGCCTGGGCGATCATTTCGTCGGGGTCGTCCAGAAACGCATCGCGGCAGCCGGTGCAGCAGAACCAGTAGGTCTTTCCCTTGTACACCGTGCTCATCGTTCCCTTGCCGCCGGTGACGATGCACTCAGGCCCGTCCGCGCGTTCCTCCGCCAGCTTTGTTCCTTCGCGGGTGTAGCCGACTTCGGCCACTCGCGTGAACTGCTCTTGGCCGCGTGCACGAACCTGGAACAAGACCAGCGTCCGCTTTTCATTAAGGCGCGTGATCACGATCTGGTGCGCCTGGCCGCTCGAATCGGCGGGCGACTGGAGCGTCAGTTTTTTTCCTGAGAGAGTTCCCGTATAGAGCCGCTGCGATTTGTCGGGAAGCGTCGCCTCGAAAGTATAATCCTTCGTCTTCGGATTCCAGGTGACCAGGGCGCTCGCGAGCTGCTTGCC
>DATGKC010000224.1:0-3135 GCA_035294845.1 Planctomycetaceae bacterium
TGATCGTCGAACCGGCGGCGGCTGAGCTGGCGGCGGCACGGGCGACTCCGGAAGAGATTGAGTCGCTACTGGGCTGGTACCGCCAGATCGAAGTGAACACCCGCAACGACAAAGCCCGGCTGGAAGCCGATGCAAATTTCCACGCCACGATCTTCGCCGCCTGTCACAACGTCTTTCTTTCTCAAATGAATACGACCGTGGGGATGGCGCTTCGCGCCACGCAACAGATCAGCGTGCACCTGTCCGACGTCATGGAAGAATCTGTCCGCGCTCACAAAGACGTGGCCACCGCAATTGCCCGTCGTGACGGCAAATCGGCCCGCGCCGCGATGGAGCGGCTCGTGAAGCAGGCGACAGGGTACATCCACCGCGCGCTGCACTCGGAAGCGCGGTAGGCCCATCCCCGGCTCGCCGGTTCAGCCAGATGGACGCGCGAGAAAGCGCCCCCCACTATGGCGCGCCAATCTCGCGATCGACAGAATCCGCCGGAGTTTGTCGCGTTTCGCGAGCTTGCTGCAATTCCCACAGGTGCCTTCCCTGCTGGACGGCCTCGCCCGAAAGCTCGCACAGACCTTTGTTCATCGAGACCGCTCCCAGAGCGATGAAACAACTGGCCACGACAGGAAAGGCATTGGCAACGGTGTTCAACCTGGGCGGGTGCTTCCAGAACCAGCCTCCCGTGGTTCCCGCCAGGACGCCCAGACAAATGCCGTACTGCAGGCCGATTGCCTCGTAATCTGCGACCGATATTCCGGCCTGGCCTGCGTCCAAAAAATCGGCGTGCACTCCATCATTCAAGAGCTGTTCACGGGCCCGCGAATAGGCGACGTGCGCCCATTGCCAGCCGATCAGCGACCCGCTTAAAATGCCGATGGTGAGGCCAGCCACCAGAATTCCCTGTCGTCCGGTGAGGCTGCGATTGCCGATGCAGGCGCCGACGACAAAACCGAACGCCGTCCCCACGGTGGCCCAGACGACGGATGAAGGCGTTCTCGGATAGGCGCTCTGGGCGGTGCGGATGCCCCATGCCACCAGGCCCGCCAATCCCCCCACGCTGGCAAGGATCATCGCGCAGCCCGATCGCACGAAAACGGCTTCGGCGAATTTTCGCGGGTTCATCACGCCCTCCAGTGGCCCTCGACGCGGCTCTCCTGACTCACCATGAGGGAGATGCACAGGCTCAAAATAAAGTCTACGACCGATTTGAACGGAGTCAAATTGGCCATGTGACCGAAACAGCCGTTGCCTTCCGCAGCCAAGTGTTTCCAGCATTTACGGTACAATGCCCGTAATGTCGCATGGTGCCGGCTGCGCTTTCAAACAGGAGCACGACTCATGACCCACATAAAAAAGCTTCTTGTGAGCGCTTTTGTCGTGTTATGCCTGGTGGCGGCGAGAGCCGCCGCCGCTGATGGCGACGGTCGTGCCGAGCTGCGCAACTGGCCGGCGTGGCGCGGGCCTCTGGGGACAGGAGTGGCGCCCGGGGGCGACCCGCCCGTTGAATGGAGCGACCGCGACGGCACGAACATCCGCTGGAAGACCGCTCTGCCCGGCCGCGGTCACTCGACGCCGATCGTGTGGGGCGATCGCGTCTTCGTGACGGCAGCGGTTCCGATCGGAAAGGCTTTGCCTCCCCGCTATAGCCAGGCGCCGGGGGCGCACGATAACGTGCCGGTTACGCACCGCCATGAATTCCTGGCCATCGCCCTTGATCGAGCGACTGGGCAAATTCTCTGGAGGACCGCGCTGCGCGAAGCCCTTCCCCATGAAGGCCACCATAACACGGGAAGCCTGGCGTCGAATTCGGCGGTCACCGATGGACAGCATGTGTACGTTTTCTTTGGCTCGTACGGGCTTTATTGCCTGGATTTCGAAGGCGTTGAGCGCTGGCGTGCCGACTTTGGACTCATGCAGCCTCTCCACGGGCATGGAGAAGGCAGCTCCCCGGCGCTTTACGGCGATACCTTGATCATCAATTGGGATCACGAAGGCAAATCTTTTGTGGCGGCTCTCGACAAGGCGTCGGGGCACGAACGCTGGCGAGTCGCTCGCGATGAAGTCACGTCCTGGGCGAGCCCCATCGTCGTCGAGCATGCCGGCAGACCGCAGGTGATCGTCAGCGGCACCAATCGGATGCGCGGCTACGATCTGGCGACCGGCGCTGTCGTGTGGGAATGCGGCGGCCTGTCATCGAACGTCGTCGCTTCGCCGGTTTATGGAGACGGCATGGTCTTCGCCGGCAGCAGCTACGAAAAGCGCGCCCTGTTGGCTTTGCGGCTGGAAGGCGCCAGGGGAGATATCACAGGAACGAACAAAGTCGCCTGGACTCGCAATCGCAGTACGCCGTACGTCCCTTCGCCGCTGCTTTATGGAGATTCGCTCTATTTTTTGGGACACTATCAGGGGATGCTCACGCGCGTCGATGCTCGAACGGGCAAAGACCGGCCCGGCACGCTTCGTCTGGCGGGAATCGAAGACGTGTACGCCTCGCCGGTGGCGGCCGCCGGACGCCTTTTCGTCACCGACCGCAACGGAACGACGGTCGTCGTCAGCCATGCCGAAAAGCCGAAGGTCATGGCCGAGAACCGGCTCGAAGACCGAGTCAACGCCTCGGCGAGCATCGCCGGCCGCGAGCTGTTTCTGCGCGGCGAGCGCTACTTGTATTGCATTGCCAACCAACTGCGCTGACTGCCAGAATGCTTCAATGCCCTGATCAGAAATCAGGCACGCACTGGAGTCCGGAGAGCAGGTTGGTAAGATCTGACCATCCCCCGTCCGCGCGATCGAGATTGGCGCGCGGACCGAACGGGAGACGAAAACTGCAATCGAAGAGAGGCGCCGAGCATGTCAGCATTCGAGTCCACGCCGCCGCCGGAGGGGACCCCTGCACCGCAAGAATTGAAGTTGGCGCTCAAGGCTTTCAAGAAGCGTCTCAAGCTGACGCGGCTCGACGCCGAATCGCGCATTGGCGTAGGACCAATGAGCAGCGGCGCCACTTGGGGAATCGTCGCCATCGTACCGCCGAATCAATACCCGCGCTCGGTTTGGGACGAATTGGTCAAGCAAGGCAAGCTCAAAAATGCCGGCCAGGGATTGTATTCGCTGGTCGAGCAATGAGCTTTGTCACTTTTCCAA
>DATGKC010000225.1:0-6409 GCA_035294845.1 Planctomycetaceae bacterium
GATCGCCGCGCGCCCCGAGCGGCTGCGCCCGCACTGCAAAACGCACAAGATGCCGCAGGTGACGAAAATCGAGCTGGCACGCGGCATTGTCAAGCACAAATGTGCGACGCTGGCCGAGGCCGAGATGCTGGCCCAAGCGGGAGCGCGCGACGTGCTCATCTCGTATAACCTGGTGGGCCCTAATATTGGCCGTGCCGTCGAGCTCGTGAAGAAATTCCCGAAGGTTTCGTTCCAGGCTCAGGCCGATCATCCGGGCCCGATCGCCGCCTTGGGCCAGGCCATGTCGTCGGCGGGCCTGGCGATCGACGTGCTGATCGACCTCGACGTAGGACAGCATCGCACTGGCATTCCCGTCGGTTCGCAGGCCAGGGAATTGTATCAAACGATCGCCAAAACGCCGGGGCTTCGCGCGGGGGGCTTTCACGTCTACGACGGTCACCAGCACCAGAAATCGCCGGAAGAGCGGGCTGCCGCCATCAATCCCGAATGGGAAAAAGTAACCGCCCTGCGCGATGATCTGCTGCGGGACGGCCTGGCGGTGCCGCGCATCGTCTGCGGCGGAACAGGGTCATTCCCGATCTATGCCAGGAAAACCGATCCCGCGATCGAGCTGAGCCCTGGAACGTGCGTCTTCAATGACGCCGGTTACAGCGAAGCGTTTCCCGACCTGACATTTACGCCGGCGGTCGCCATTCTGACGCGGGTCATCAGCCGGCCGGCCGCCGATCGCGTCACTCTCGATTTGGGGTACAAAGCCGTCGCTTCCGATCCGCCGGCCGGAAAACGGTTGATCTTGCCCGACCTGCCCGACGCCGAGCAGCTTTTGCAGAACGAAGAACATCTCGTGATTCGCACGGCCCGCGCGGGCGAGTTTCAACCCGGCGACGAGCTTTACGCGATCCCGCGGCACATTTGCCCGTCGGTCGCATTGCACAAGCAAACGTACGTCGTCTCGCAAGGTCGGCTCGTCGACCGCTGGGACATATTGGCACGAGACCGTTGGTTGACGATCTGATTTGAATCCGTTTCGAGACGACAAAAGCGTCAATCGAAGGAGAAACTCGGCGGTCCATGGCTGCGAACGCACGGCTGGAAACGGGCAT
Source organism: Planctomycetaceae bacterium (assembly GCA_035294845.1). Lineage (GTDB taxonomy): Bacteria > Planctomycetota > Planctomycetia > Planctomycetales > Planctomycetaceae > JACQFH01. Next base: position 1,104 of record DATGKC010000225.1, read on the forward strand.
TACCGTATTGGACGAACTGCTCGGCGGCGGCCTATTGCCGGGCACGCTCACCGTCGTCGCGGGGGCGACCGGCGTCGGCAAGACCCAGCTCGGGCTGCACTTCGCCAATCAGGGGGCCGTGCAAGAGCGGGAGCGGGGCATCATCTGCGACATGACGTCCCGCGGCGATTCCCAAAGCCATGAAGAATATGCGCGGCGACTTTTCGATTGGCGGCTCAGGCAGCAACCGATGAACGAGCCGGTTGATCCCGCGCAAATTTGGCGGACCGAGCTGGCTCGACGCGACTATTTGCATGTTTTCGAGCGCACGGGCCGTCGCGTGACGCGCGACGACCTGGAATTCGACGACTGGAAGGCGTGGAAGCTGGAGCTCGTCAAAAAGCTGCAACTGGCGATCTGGTTTTTTTATGGAAACTTCGTGCATGGCGTGCGGCGGTGCGTGATCGACGGCGTCGAGCCGACCGACAAACCCAGCGATTCGATCCAGTTCGATCTGTTTGAATACATTTATCATCAGATTTTGCACAAAGAGGCCGACTGGGTCGCGCGCGACCTTTTTCGCGAACAGTTTCGCGCGCAGGCCGCGCGGGTCGATGAGCACATGTACGACCACGCCAAAATCGCCTGCCTCTTGCTCTACACAACGCGCGAGGTGCTGTTGGATGACCTGCTGACACGTCCGCTCGACAGCGGCGACGTGCTTTCCAACGCCAACACGATCATCCTCATGGGCCGAATTCGCGAGGGATCGCGGATGGGGCGGGCCTTGCACGTCGCCAAGCATCGCGGCAGCGCCTGTGACGATGCCATCGTACCCTTCGAAGTGACGGACGCGGGATTGATGCTGCGCCAAAACTGAGTCAGCGGCCTTGATTCGTCGGAACCCTCACATGGACTACTACCCTGCATCGTCTTGTGTGCCGCGCAAAACCCCAAATGATCTCGCCGCTTTGGGGCGAATGTAGATTAGGGGCGCTCGTGAAATTTTTCGTGTGGTTCGTGTTTTTCGTGGTCCTATCCGTGATCTCCGTGAAATCCGTGATTCAAAAAAGGACAAGGAAAATTGAGGACAAGAAGATTATGGCCGGAGATTGCTGGTGATCCGGCCCCGACGCCGATTTTGTTGCGCCGATCAGGCCAATCTTTCTGTCCCAAATTTTTTTGTTAGATTTCTTCATCCATACCTTCGTGTGCTATGCGGCACTGGCTTTGAAAGACTCCTGATGGCGCGCTGGCTTGGAATTTTGATCGCGTGGTTCAGTCTTTTGACCGTTCCCGCGCGCGATTGCCGGGCCGAGGTCGACCAGGCGTTCGATCATGCCGTCGTCGCGGCTGACCATGAAGAAGCCAGCAAGGCCGGAGTGGAAATCCTCAAAAAGGGGGGGAACGCCGTCGATGCGGCGGTCGCGACCGCGTTTGCGCTGGCGGTCGTCCGGCCGGCCTCCTGCGGGTTGGGCGGCGGCGGTTTCATGCTCATCTGGGACGCAAAAAAGAAACGGGCCGTCGCCCTCGACTATCGCGAGCGCGCTCCGGCACGCGCCGCTCGAAGCATGTATGTCGATCCGCGGGATGCAAGTAAGACAATGCCCGATGCCAGTGAACATGGATGCCTGGCCGTGGCCGTCCCCGGAGAAGTCGCCGGGCTTTGCTACGCCTTGCGCGAATTCGGCACGCTCGATTTGAAGACAGTGCTTGCGCCGGCGATTCGCCTTTGCCGAGAGGGCGTGCTTATCGATCGTCACGATCTGGTTGTTCAAAAAGACGTGCTCAAGGACTTTGCGACGCATCCCGATTATGCCGATCGGTTCGCCGCGTTATTGCGGCTCTATGCGAACAACGGCCGACCGTGGAAAACCGGCGAGCGATTTCACTCCCCGTTGGCCAGGATACTCGGCTTGATTTCGGAAAAGGGCCATGACGGCTTTTATCGCGGCGAAGTCGCCGAAGCGATCGTCGCCGAGATGAAGCGCGGCGGCGGGGTCGTCACACTGGACGACCTGGCGGCGATGAAACCGGTCGTTCGCGAGCCGCTCAAGGGCATGATCGGCAGCCGCACGATCCTCACGATGCCGCCGCCATCGAGCGGGGGCGTCGCCCTGCTGGAAACGCTCAACATCATTTCGGCCGTTGAGGCGCGCCATCCCGAAGTCAAGCTGGATCAACTTGGCACTGAATCGCCCTTGTATCTGCACGTCATCGCCGAATCGTTCAAGCACGCGTTCGCCGACCGGGCCGCCTGGCTGGGTGATGCCGACTTCGCCCAGGTCCCGGTCGAGCGGCTTACGAGCCGGGACTATGCCGTCGAATTGGCGCGGCGAGTCGATCTGACGCGGACGCAGCCCCCCGCGGCCTATGGGCGGTTCACGACGCCCGACGACGGCGGGACGAGCCACTTTTCTATTCTCGACGCGCAGGGGAACGCGGTCGCCTGCACCGAAACGATCAACACGCATTTTGGCAGTTATGTCGTCGAGCCGACCTTCGGAATTGTGCTCAATAATGAGATGGACGATTTCACTTCGCTGCCGGGCGTTCCCAACGCGTTCGGGCTGATCCAAAGCGAGGCCAATTCCATCGAGCCAGGGAAACGGCCCCTCTCGTCGATGACTCCCACCATTCTCATTCGGGACGGGCGGGCCGAATTCGTGCTGGGGGCTTCCGGCGGACCGCGGATTATCACAGCGACAGTGCAGGTGCTTCTGAACATGGTGCGATTCGAGAAGACGGCGGCCCAGGCTGTCGGCGCTCCACGCATTCACCACCAATGGACGCCGGACCAACTCGACGTCGAATCGTCGCAAATTCCCGCCTCGCGTTTGGCAGCTTTGGGGCACAAGATCGTCAACACGGGCGACCACGGCGTTATCCAGGCCGCGTATCGCGACCGCGACGGAAAAATTCACGGCGCCAGCGACGGCCGCAAAGGTGGTCGCGAAGCGGGCTATTGAGACAGCCGGCCAGTCATTCCGAAGTCACTTCGATTCGGCTCCAGTAGGCGAATTCGTTCGACCAGTTGTTGGGATGGTTGTGCAGCTCCAGCACGATGTTGTGGCCGGCGAAGCTCGAAAGATCGATTGATATCTCGGCCCATCCTTCGCGAGTCGCGCTCGACGCGATCAGCGAATCATGCAGTTTCCGGCCGCTTGCCCAGACCAGCAATTGCCAGTCGGATTGCGGGTGATGGGCGACCGATAGTTTCAATTCCGTGCGCTTGCCGGCTGGAACTTCGAGCGGCGCACGCAGGATGCAAGGCTTAGCCGGCTCTGGAGGACTCGTGCGAATCACATGCGCCCGGCCCTCATACGATTTGAGCAGCCACACTCCCTGCCCCGACGCGGATGTCGAAAAGCCGGGTGCAACTTCGCCCAGCGCCTCGCCGAACCGGGCCGGAGCGACGGCGATGCGCTCGACGTTGGATCTTTCGTCAGCCGAGAGCCCTGCCAGCGGATCAATCGCCGCCTTCTCGCGCTCGTGCACGATTCGATCGAAATCCTGCGGGCGGCGAGCGAAATAGATATGGTCGAACGACGCCCATTCTCCGTCGCCGCAAACCAGCCGAATTCCCGTGATGTCGAACGGCCCGAAATCGGCAAAAAGATCGCGCGTGACCAACTCCCATTGCTCGGGAGGCGAATCACGGAATTGCACCGATTTGCCGTAGTCGCGCTTCACGCCCCGCCCCACGTGATAGCGGTAGCTCTCTTTCGGAACATTCTGCAGCGGATCGGCAAATGCGCCGCTATTGGCCAGATGCAGACCGATTTGTTTGCCACCGTGCTTTTTCCACGCGAAGCGCACGAAGCGGTATTCGCCGGGGTCGGGATCGCTGCGAACCGGCAGGTTCCAACCAGGAAGAGCCGGATTATTTTTGTCGTCGGGCGTGATGCGCAGGCTCGCCCTTCCCGAGAATCGATCGCCCGTCTCGAGTGCGGCCGTTCCATTGCCTTCGGTCAGCTCTTCAATCATAGGCGAGTCGTCTTCGAGGGCCTCAAAAACGAGCGGATCGCGCTGCGCCAGTCCAATACCCCGCCATTCGACGCGCGACTGCGGCGAGCCAATCTGCACAAGCTCGACATCCACGGATGTCCCGCTGTAACGGTCGATTGGAACAAGCAGCGGATCGGGATCGCCCGGCCCCGCGTGCACAGCAACTTCGAACTCGGCCAGAGCGCGTCCGCCGATTCGCACCTGGATTCGGCTGGGTTCGGTATTTCTTTCGAGCCGGCTGACCGACAACGCAAGCAGCCGATCGCGCTGGCCGAATTCCAGCCGCCGGGCAATCTTAAAAAATGCCTCGCGCGGCGCGACTTCCACGCGGCAGCGTTTGGACGGCGGGCGCTCGGCGTTCCAGGCGAGCGACACCAGGCACGAATGTGTTTCGTCGCCGACGACCTTCCATGCCGGCCAGGCCACAATAGCCGGTGTGCCGCGGCGACGCAGCTCGGATTTGAGCCACTCAGGATCAAGCTCGACAATCGGCTGCAGCCAGTCGAACGTGTCGCGGATTTCGAACGGATCGGCGCCGGCCGGGCGGTCGTCATGGGCCGGGTCGACGACGAGGGTCAATTGGCTCGCGCCATCAAGCGGCAAGCGGCCCGTTTCGTGCACTTTTGACGAACCGACGAGCGCGTCGCTGCGATACAGCGGATGCGTCGAAGGCTCTCCCGCAAAAACGGCTGCGCGGACGCAGCCCCCCTGCCCTGCGAGGCGATCGAGGCCAAAATGCGTCCGAAAGACGCGCGCAGCGTCCGGAAGGTCGAAAGCCAATTCGCTGTAGGCATGAACTCCGAAACCCCAGCCGAACGAGCGATCGGCGCATCGCAGAGGTCCCGATTGCACGTTTCGGTCAAGCTGCCAGCTCCAGCCGCCCGCGAGATTCGATTTCTGAATCGCACGCAGAGGCTCAATCGCCGTGAGCGGCACTTCCTGCGGCAGAAAAAAACGCCTTAACCGAATCGCCCGGTGTTTCAACCAGAGAGGCTCAAGGCTCCAGGCCGGCTGCACGCCGTGATACCAATGATCTGGGTTTCCGCCATCGCCCCGCGTCGCGGGCGCGAGGCGCGCGGTCGATGCGGTGGCGCGCAGTCCGTCGCCCGTTTCGATCTGCATTACGAAACCGGCGCCGTCCGGCACGAGCGCCGCCAATTGATCGAACCACGTCGTCCAGGGATCGAGTCGGGGCATGTGCAGCTCGGCTATCTGTCCGAAAGGAACTTCGCGCGTTTCCTCTTCGAGTAAGATCCGCACAGAGCCGGCCGTCCAGCGCATCGCTCGAAATTCAATGCGCCGGCCGTCGAGGTAGAAAA
>DATGKC010000226.1:0-9143 GCA_035294845.1 Planctomycetaceae bacterium
ATGATCGTTCGCCCGCGCTCGTCGCGCTTGGCGATCCGAGCCTTTCCGTCCGCCTCCCTCACCTTGCGGTCGATTCTCGCCATCACAAAGTCGCGATCGAGAATGCGGAGCAACCCCGCGGGCACTTTGAATAAGGGCGTCTCCGAAGGAAGCGCCTCAGGTTAATCACTGCCGCGTAGCAACGCGACCGCCACTGAGCAACCCGCGTGCTTTTCGAGCGGTTCCGGAATGAATGTGCAAATGCTCAGCGGGCGGCGCCGCACTTTCGCCATTGGGCCATTCATGCGCAAGCAGATGCGATTTTCGAGGATGAATCCGAGCGCATTGGGAAGGCGGTATTTATCGCGATTTTGCGCGACCTTTGACTTTCCGGGCGCAGCGATTTATCTGCGCGAGGGCCAACGATTCGATAGTCCGGAGCCGGGTGCAACAAGCGGACTCGCACTCAACTGGGTCGATGGAGAGATTCAGGTCCAGGCCGTTCAGAAAGACGGCCCCGCCGAGCAGGCCGGTATCCGTGCCCAGGACATTTTGGTGCGAATCGCCGACAGACCCGCGGAAGAGTTTGACCACTTCGAGCTTCGGCAACTGCTGACCTCCGTAGGCGGTAAAAAACTGCCATTGACCGTGCGTCGTGCGGAGCGCGAGTTTCACCTGGAATTGACCCTGAAAGAGGACTGACCGCTTTTCTGAGTCGATGAGTTCTTGGCGGCCTGTGGAATTCCATGGCTGCCGCCGCGAGTGGAACCACACGTCTATCGGAACCGCAGAAAGTAGCCTAACAGCGACCAGTTGAATTTGACCCGGCAGCCGGCAAGGCGGGATTATCTTCCGCTTCAATGAGTATATAGCGTGACTTGCGCGTGTTTGGTCGGCATTGCAATGCACTTCGCGCGAAAATTCCGGCGTGGTTTTCATCTTCAGGTCGCATTTTGAGTCTCCGCGGTCTGATTCCGTCGCACCGGCCGGCGGGATTCGACTGGCCAGGTATACCGCAGAGCCTAGCATGCCCTTGAAGACGAAGCGGAGCCCAGCGCCGGCCTCGCCAGAGCGTGGCACTTGAAAAGACCTGCTATCAAAATGGTGCTCTCCGCTTCGCCCCGGTTGCCTCCGTTTTTACGTCAATGAAATCAACATACGTGGATGCATAACCGCGGCGAGGCTTATGCATAAAGCCCGCCGCGGCGCAACACGACTGTGGCAATGATGTTGCTACCGGCTTCTCGTTCAAAAACCATGCTTCGCCGATTTTCGACGTGCGCGAGCCGATCGCGGGAGACTCTCCATAAGATATGAATGGCGGAGGGTTAGCGGCTGCTCGGCAGACGGCGCGCGAAAAAATCTCTTTTGGAGAATTATGCACTCCAAGTGTATGCATCACCGATTTCTGATATTTAAGCGCGGCCGCGCGGGCGCATGACGCGGCGAATGGCAAACGTCGCTCGGTGTACGGTCGGCGGCAAATCGATTTTCTTGGGGCGGCAGCCGAAGGTGTGGTGCGACGCTCCGCGTCGCGGGTCGCGTACTTGCCATTGACCGAAAGTCTTGTCGGAGATATCACTTGCGGCCCAAATCCCGGCTCGAATTCGAAATGTGATTTCCGACCAGGCTTGGCTGCTATGGATGTGCCGATGATCGTTTGCCTGGCCCTTGCAGTGGGCGGTTTGTGCCAGTCCGCCTTGATGCTGGTGCACGCTTACGAGCAGCGGCGGCACTATGCCCGGCGGCTGGCCAGCGCGGTGAACCCCGATTCCGATTTGCCTGTCACGTTGATCATTCCCTGCAAGGGAATTGAACGTGACTTGCGAAAGAATCTTGGCGCTCTTTTCGGCCAGCGATATCCAAAGTACACGCTGTGCTTCGTCGTCGAATCCGATGGCGACCCGGCGGTGCCGATCATCGGCGCGCTCATGCGCGAGAACCCCCAAATTCCATCGCGGTTGGTCATTGCGGGACATGCGCGCGATTGCGGGCAGAAGGTCCACAATCTCATGTTCGCGGCGCAAAGCGTGCTCGATACGACCGATCAAGTACCTGACGTGCTGGCATTTGTTGATTCCGACGCTTGCCCCCATTCAGAATGGCTGGCGCGTCTGATCTCACGTTTGGCCAGCGGCAAAAACGCCGTCGCCACCGGGTATCGCTGGTACCTTCCAGCGACACGAAACTGGGCGAACCGGGTGCTCTCGGCGATTAACAACGTCGTGATTGGTTTGACGGGACCGCATGGCTTCAATCTCGTTTGGGGAGGGGCCTGGGCGATCCGCACCGAGAACTTCCGCGCGCTTGGGCTGCCCGAGGTATGGCGGGCGAGCTTGAGCGATGATCTGGTGGTCAGCCGATTGGTTCGAGAGGCTGGGATGCGCGTCGCCTATGAGCCGCATTGCCTGGTCATCTCGGCGGCGGATTTCACCCCCTCGACGCTGTTTGAGTTCCTGCGCCGTCAATTTCTTGTCGTGCGAATCTATGCCCCGCTCTGGTGGCAGTTTGCCTTCTGGACGGGTCTGGCGACCAACCTCTGCTTCTGGGGGACCGTTGGCCTGGCGGCATTTTGGGGACTGACACGCGGACCCTGGCCGCTCCCTCTTGCGGCGATGGCAGCGTATTACCTGGCCGGGGCCCTTCGCTGCCACCTTGCGGCAAGGGCCGTGCGGCCATTCGTCGCCGTTTTGGATGCGGATTACGACCGCGTGGCCCGGCTGAATATCTGGGGTTGGCCGCTGGTTGTTTGGGCTGCCTGGTTGGCAACGGCGTCGGCGTCATTCGGGCGGACGATCGTGTGGAGGGGAGTGCGCTACCGGCTGGATTCCTCGCGGCACACAACGGTTTTCGAGAATTCTGCGGAATTACGACAGGAGAGCGATTCGCATGCGCGGACGACGACTCGGGCGGCATAGATTCGACGGATTGGGGCGCTCGGTTCCATTCCGAACAAAGAATGCCGACTCGCAAATCTATGAGGGCGCCCCTTCAGTCGCCGCGCGCCCAGGCGTCGCAAACCAACAACGCGCCAGCATGCACATTGTTCTTTGGGACACGCGGCACGGAGGCGTGTTCAAGGACTTTGCCGGCGGCTTCGGCGTCGGGCAGTTCCGCGGGAGCGGGCTGCGCGCCAAGATCATCGAGCATTTCTACCGCCGCGATTTCCGCGCTCCGCCGCTCGCTTATGGTTATCTGGCGGCAGGTTTGGCCAAACTCGGACACACGGTCGAATATTGCCTCGAAAAGACGCCGCCCGCCGATTTGTACATTTTCAATCCGGCGCTCATGACCTTGCCGCACGAGTTGGACGTCATTCGCCGGGTAAACGCGATCGCTCCAAGGACGCGAATCGTGGTCTGCGGACAAGTGGCCGCCAGCATGCCGGAAGCGTTCACAGGGCTCGATTGCCAGGTGGCCCAAGGCGAGCCTGAGCAACTCATCATCAAACTGGCTGACGTTCTCGCGGCCGGCGAGCAGGCGGTCGCCATCGGGAACGTGGCCGACCTCGACGCCCTTCCTTTTCCCGACTGGTCGATCTTCCCTTATTGGCAGTTTCGCGTGGCCTATGATTTTTCGAAATTTCCCACGGCCTACTTGCAGTCCAGCCGCGGCTGCACGCTGAGCTGCAACTACTGCCCGTACATCATTCTCGAAAACAAAGTCCGCACGCGGTCTCCGGAGCTGGTTGTCGAAGAGATGAAACGCGGAATGGACGAGTACGACTTCCGCTCATTCAAATTTCGCGATCCGCTATTCGGTGCCAAGAGAAGGCACGTTGAACAACTGGCCGACCAGATCGGGAAGCTGCCGCGAAAAATTCAATTCTCGGTCGAAAGCCGCATTGAGCTATTGCCTCGCGACGTGCTGAAAATGCTGCGCGACGTGGGCCTGACGTCGGTGACTGTGGGGATCGAAACACCCAGCCGCGAGACGTTGATCAAATACAAGCGCGCGCCGATCAAGGACGATAAGCAGAGCCAGTTCGTATCGATCTGTCGCGACCTGGGAATTCGAGTCGTGGCGGGTTTCATCATCGGCTTTCCCGAGGATACGCGCCAATCGATCAGAGCGGTGCTGCGTTATGCGAAACAAATCGACCCGTTCGTGGCCAATTTCAACGTCTGCACTCCTTATCCGGGAACAGGATTCCACGGCCAGGTCGAGCCGTTGATCGCCAGCCGCGATTGGGGCCGCTATGACGTCTACACGCCGAATCTCAAGTACGAGCACTTAACGAGCGAGGAAGTCACCGAGTTGCACCAGGAATGCTTCCGGCAATACTATTTTCGCTGGAACTACCTGGGGGACAACTGGCAGTTTCTCTTCCCGTGGCTCTACGGAATCGTCTCCAGATTCAAGCACTCCGTGCGGGAAGACTCGGCCGCGACAACCGGCTCGCCGGCGCTTGGTCCACATCGTGCAGAGAAATCGGGCGCTCTGGCGGGCGACTTGTCGCGCACCGACGACGCGAATGGCGCTTCCACGTTGGCGACACAGCCGCTCGTGCCGCTCCAGATCGATCCGCCGCAGCGCAAGTCGGCCTGAGCGACCGCTACCAGCCCAGCGACATATTGGTCTCGATGGCGCGCTGCGCCTCGTGAAGATCGGCGCCGGTATCGAGCATGTAAAGGCGGATGGCATGAACCTTGTCGCCGGCTGCGCGGGCCAGGCAGTCGCGCGCCGTGTCGCACGGGTCGGTCGTTCCCTGAATGCCCAAAAGCCGCTTGGAGATCACCCAAATGTCTCGCGGCCGGCGTGTGACGCGAACCACGTCTTCCTCGGGATAATACTTCTTCGCAATCGCCTCAGCGTCTTCGTGGGACTCGGCCCACCCGATCATAATGTGTGCGTTCGTCTCGATTTCAAACAGCGCCATGGATCCGGCCTCGGGGCACTTCTGGATGGTTGGAGGATGTCCCTATGCTGCTCTATCGTATGAATCTTTTCGCCGAACGGGAAGGGCAGCGATCCCGCATTCGGCACGAAGGCAAATCGAATGCGGCAGCGGCGATCCTTTCCGATGAATTCAACTCACGAGGGCGCGACGCCATGCAGCTTCTCCCACTGCGATTCGGCCGAGCTGCGGCGCAAATATAACGGCTCGACTGCCCAGAAATCGGCTTCGAGGCCCGATTCCAGCGCCTGAATTCCCAGGCGAGCAATGTAGGTGGCGTGGGGAACGCGGAATTCGGCGGGTAGCACGCGGCAGCGGCCGGCAACCAGGCCCGCCAGCGTGCCCAGAGCCGGTCCTGTCACCGTGTCCGACGATTGCAGCCCACCGACCCAATCTCCCGAAGGTACGACGCTGATCGAATCCACGGGGGCCCATTCCCCTGCGGCGCGGCGCGCGTACTTGCCGACGAACAATTCCCCTCGGTGGGCGTCGCAAACGACCTCGACAGCCAGCGTATCGGATGGGCTGTTGCAGGCGATCGCCTGGAGCGTATCGACGGCCGCCAAATGGCATCCGATCGCATAAGACAGTGTCTTGGCGCAGACGACTCCCACGCGCAAACCGGTGAAGCTGCCCGGACCCACGCTGACGGCGACCAGTCCGCAGTCGTCAAGCGTCTTGCCCGAATCACGGAACATCCGTCGAATGGCGGGAATCAGCGACTGTCCATGTTGACGGCCCAGTTCGAGTGTCTGTTCTCCCAGCCGGGCATCACGATCAAACAGCGCGAGCGATCCCACTGGACCGGAAGTCTCGATGGCGAGAGTCAGCATGTCGAGCGCATCTTAGCCCGCATTTCGCAGCGCCGGTAGCCGAATCGCCGGACCGTAGCTGAATTCGCCAGAATTCAGAATATAGCGTCGCGGTCGCAGTCGATCACTCGCGAACTTGGTCCAACCATTCCAATTCGGCCGATAAGGGCGTCCGCGAAATGTCGCGCCAGTGGCGGATGTCGATCTGGTATGGTCCTTGTGGCTTGTCGAAGCCGCCAAAGCGCTTCACATATTCCGTGAGCCTCCCGATTTTCTGTTTCGTCGAGAGCTCGCCCGGATGATCGGCATCGGCAGTATCTCCCGGAGCATGGCCCCAAATGATCCTCGAACCCCCTTTGGACATGAGCACGAAGACGCCTTCGTCGATTTTCAGCCTTCGCTCGGTCGTCCGCGGACAGACGATCGCCGCCAGCTCGAGTTTTTTCCAAAGCGGGCCTAATTCTGCGGCCAGGCGCGCGGCGCCTTCGACGACGCCGTCGCCCCACCGCGTTCCCGCGGGACCCTGCGGCGTCGAAACGACCCCCGAGACGACAGGATAAGCGCGCGTGTCGGCGACTGAGAAATCCTGTGGAGGCAAGAGCACGCCGTGCGCGTCGATTGGGTATTTTCCTTGCTTGACCTCCACCATGCCCACCGGCCGCCGGTAATTCAGAACGACCGCGATCTTCGCGGGAAACGATTTTCGCACGGAAACCACTTCATCGACCCAGGGCGACAATCGAAACGCCTCGGCGATTTCCCCCGCCAGGCCGTCATCCAGCAGCGATAGCTCGGCCGGCAGACCGGCCTGATCGACCACCTGAGCCACCAGGTCGTGCGGGACCCAGTGGGGAAGCGCTGCGATCTCGATCCGCCTCGACTCGATGCGATATTCGCGCTGCTCCCCAAGATCGGGGAGCTCTTTCATCAAACGCGGAAGAAACAATCCCGCTGTGACAACCGCGGCGGCAGTCGCCAGCGTCATCGGGCGATAAAGCTGGCGCGCGATGCCTGCCGCCCGCGACGCGCGCGGCGGCTTCTCTTCGTCGGCTTCGACCTGGGAGCGGGACCGTCTGGCAAACATGATTGGTGCAGTGCTCCGCCGGGGCGCATCACGCTGGTCTAACCGCTGCCGGTTCGGCTCGCCGCTCGCACTCTTGCCTGCCGGAGCGCCGACTGCAAGCAATGCTGGCAGAGATCGGCCAGCGTCATTCCCTGCCGCGCTGCGGCCTTGGGAACAAGACTATGATCGGTCAGTCCGGGGACGGTGTTCACTTCCAGAACGTGCGGCCGGACGGATCGGTCGACAATCAGGTCGACCCGCGCGAGACCGCTGGTTCCAACGGCGGCACAGGCGTTTCGAGCAGCCTCGACGACGTGGTCGACGTGCTCGGCCGAATCGTCATATTCGAAATTGTAATGCGTTGTTTCGTCTTCGTACTTGGCGTGATAGTCGAAGAACGCGCGGCCCGTCTCAATGCGAATGGCGGGCAGCGGCCTTTCGTCGAGCATTCCCACCGTCCACTCGCTTCCATCGAGCGCCCGTTCGAGCAATCCGAACGCATCGTAATGAAAGCAGCGGGCAAGCGCCGCGGGCAAGTCGTCGGCGCTGTGGACGATGCTCACGCCCAGGCTGGAGCCCTGCGTGTCGGGTTTCACGACGAGCGGAAACCCCAACTGCACGGCCTGCTGCAATATGCGATGAGACGTATCGGATTCGTGGATAAGAACGTAGGGCGCCGTTGGCACTCCGTGCTGAAAAAACCGCTCTTTCGAGGCTGATTTGCTGAACGCCAGGCGCGAAGCGGCAACGCCGCTGCCGGTATAGGGGAGATGCGCTTTTTCGAGAATCTCCTGAATCTGGCCGTCTTCGCCGAATTTTCCGTGCAGTGCGACGAACGCCGCGTCAAAGGCCCCCCAATCGCAGCATGAGACGTCGATCACGGCCGGGTCGATCTCGTGCACGGCATGTCCCAGCTCGACCAGCGCGCGAGACACCGCTTGGCCGCTTTTGAGGCTGATGACGCGCTCGGCCGACGTGCCGCCGCGCAAAACAGCAAGCCGCAGCTTCCGAGACGATTGCGATTCCAGATGCGGACCCATGACGCGCCTCCTTGCGCAAATTTGGCGAACGGTGATGCCGCCCTGGCGCGGCTTTTGGTTCTTGCTGCGCTGCACCATCGGCCGCCCGGGTGGGCGCTGCGGCTTGCCACAGCGGGGGCGGGCCTTCTACCAGATTTGGATTTCGAGCTCCAGATCGACTCCGAACTGCTCAGAGACTTTGGAGCGCGCCAGATCGATCAGCTTGAAGACCTCGTGCGAGCTGGCGCCCGGATGGGTGACGATGAAATTCGCGTGGCGGTCGCTGAATTCGGCATTGCCGATTCGCGTCCCCTTCAGTCCCGCCTGGTCGATCAACCAGCCGGCGCTCATGCCGCGCGGGTTCTTGAAGATGCAGCCCGCCGATTGAAACGTGAGCGGCTGGGTGGCCTTCTTCATAATCCACAGCTTGCGCATGCGGCGCGTGATTTCATCGGGATCTTCGTGGTGCAGCTCGAACCGGGCCTCGAGGATGATGAGCTCGTTGAGGCTGCTCGACCGATAAGCGAAGGCCAGCTCGTCTTCCTGGCGGACAAAGCCCTCGCCGGCGATCGTCACCACTTGGACGCTGGCCACGTGTTGGCCGATGTCGCCGCTCTTCCCACCGGCGTTGCCATGCAGCGCCCCTCCGACCGTCCCGGGAATACCCACGAGGGCGTCCAGACCGGCGAGGCCTGCTTTCACCGAATGGGAAATGAGGCGCGAGAGCGACGCCCCGGCGCCGGCCGTCACGCGCATCCCATCGACTGTGATTTTCGAGAACGCGGGGTCGGCCAGGTGCAGCACAACTCCTTTGATTCCTTCGTCCTGCACCACGAGATTCGACCCGCCCCCCAGAACGCGCGTGGGAACGTGGTTCTCGTGGCAGCAGCCGACGACCTCAACCAATTCGTCGGGATTCCGCGGGCGGATGAAATATTGCGCCGCCCCCCCCGTCTTCAGCCACGTGTAAGGCGCCAAAGGTTCGTCGCGCCGGGTGATGCCTTTGAATTGGTCGAGTGAACGCATGATGGACTTTGCCGATGTCTCCCGCACCCATGGTGATCAGCACGTCGCCCGGCTGAAGTTCATCCTCTAATGTTGCCACCGCCTGGTCAAGGCTCTCGCAGAACCCCGCTCGGCCCCCGGCGGCGGTGATTCGTTCGGCCAGCTCGCGAGACAAGACAACTGGCTCGTCGCCGACGATTTCGCGCGCGGCATACACCGGCACCAGCAGCGCGCGATCGGTCGCGGCGAGCCTGATTGCAAACTCCGACAACAGTGCGCGGGTGCGCGACACCTGATGCGGCTGGAATACGCACCACAGCCGGCGCCCCCCAAATCGCTCGCGTGCCGTGCGAAGCGTGGCCGCGACT
>DATGKC010000227.1:0-5171 GCA_035294845.1 Planctomycetaceae bacterium
GAGAGCGCGAGTACGACGAACGGGCCCGTCGTCAGAGTCCTATCCATAAAGCTGAGGCTCAGCCCCGAAACCCCCGCCACGACGGCAAAACCGACTGCCAATAGAATCATGTACCGCATGCGATCGGTGCACAAGAGGGCCGCCGCAGCCGGCGTGATCAGCATGGCCGACACGAGCACAAGTCCCACCGCCTGAATCGAAATCACGACCGCCAGCGCCGTGAGGCCCATTAAGAGATAGTGCAGCCTCTTGACCGGCAATCCGATCGCCACGGCGAAGCCTTCGTCGAAGCTCGTCAAAACCAGCTCCTTGAACGTGGCTGCCACGAGCGCCACGATGGCCAGCGATAGAACGCCCATGAACCACAAGTCTTGCGCCGAAATGGCGCTGGCCTGTCCGAACAGAAATTGGTTGAGACCGGTCTGGTTGCCGGCGGGCAATTGCTGAATGCGCGTGAGCAGAACCGTCCCCGCTCCAAAAAAGCCCGAAAGCACAAGGCCCATGGCGACGTCGCTTTTCAGCCGACTGCGGCGGTTGATAAATCCGATCAGCCAGCTCGCCAAGAGCGCCGATATGAGGGCCCCCGACAGAATCCACCACGGGTCTTTCGTCCAGGTGACGAGAAAGCCCAGACAGACGCCCGGCAGAACGGCATGCCCCAGGCTGTCTCCCAGGAGCGAGAGCCGCCTTAGCACAATAAAGCAGCCTAGCGTCGCCGAGCTGATCGCCAGCAGCAAGATGCCGGCCGTCGCGGTCGCCACGGCGGGATCACGAAACGACCAGAAGCGAAGCAATTGCGTCCACATGCAGCCGTCATCTCCGCGTGCCAGCCACTTGTTCTGCGGCTTCCGAAAGAATCGTCAATCGGCCGCCGTAGGTCTTCTGCAAGAGCGGCGTGGTGAAAACTTCGCTCGTGGGGCCGAAAGCCACCAGCCGCATATTGAGCATGAGGATGCTGTCGAAGTAATCGGGGGCCGTCTGCAAATCGTGGTGCACCACCAGCAGGGTCCGCTTTTGTTCCTTCAGCTTTCGAAGCAATTCGACGATCACCGATTCGGTGGCGGCGTCGACTCCCACGAACGGCTCATCCATGAGATAAATGCGGCTGTCTTGAGCCAGCGCGCGAGCCAGAAACACCCGCTGCCTCTGGCCTCCCGAGAGGTTGGCGATTTGCCGGTTCCCGTATGCCGCCATGCCCACCTGCTCGAGGCACAACTCACACAAATCCCGTTCGCTTGGACCGGGACGGCGGAAAAGACCCAGCTTGCCGTAGGTTCCCATCAGCACCACGTCACGAACCGTCACGGGAAAATCCCAGTCGACGCTTTCCCGCTGCGGGACGTATCCCATCTGACGGCGCTGCCGGGCCAGCGGCTCGCCGTAGACTTTCACCCACCCGCTCTCGGCCGGAATAAGCCCCATGATGGCCTTAATGAGCGTGCTTTTTCCCGCGCCGTTGGGGCCGATAATCCCCACGATCTGCCCCTCGGGGATCGCCACGTCAATGTTCCAGAGCACGGGCTTTTTGTCGTAGCTGACCGTCAGGTCGTGCACCTCGAGCGGTGGAACGGTGCTCATGTCGGGTCAGGGGCCCTTCAGCGCGCCGACGATATTGTCGATATTCGTGCGGATCATGCCGGCGTAGTCCCCCGCCGGCGAATCGGGCGCTCCCAGGGCGTCGGAGTAGAGTTCGGGACCCAGCTTGGCCTGGCTGTCGCCGGCCACGCGCTCGATCGCCGCGCGCGGCACGCTCGTTTCCGGAAAGATCGCGCGCAGCCGACGCTCTTGAATCAAGTCGACTGCATCCGTGATCGCCTTAAGGCCCGCCTCCGTCTCGGTGCTGATTCCCTGAATCCCCACCACCTCGAATCCATAAGCCCGCCCGAAGTAGTGAAACGCGTCATGACTGGTGATGAGAACCCGCTGCTCGCGGGGAAGCTCGGCTGCTCTCCGGCGGCAATACTGATCGAGCTCATCGAGCTCCATCAGGTAACGCTCGCAACGGGCCTCATAATCGACCGCATGCGGGCCGTCGATATCGACATAGGTCCGGGTGATGGTGCGCACCGCCTCTTGCCAGAGCCGCACGTCGAACCAGATGTGCGGATCGTGCATTCCGGCCGAGTCCCGCCACGAAAGCAATTGGTCCGGGGGAATCGAGCTCGAGACGGCGACCACGCGCTTTTTCTTGGCCAGCGACTCGAAGATTTCGACCATCTTGCCTTCCAGGTGCAGGCCGTTGTAGAAAATGAGATCAGCCTTTCTCAAGGCGCCTTGATCGCGCGCCGACGGCTGGTACAAATGCGGGTCAACCCCCGGCCCCATCAGAGCGCTGACCTCGACCAGATCGCCGCCGACGACGCGCGCCGCATCGGCGATCATGCCCGTCGTCGCCAGAACGGCGAGCTTGCTCTTGCCCGGGCGCGTGATGCCGCCGGGCGTCTCGCCGGGCGCGGCCGAACAGCCGGCCGCGAACATCGCGACAATCAATAAAAGTTTGGAGTTCACATTCACGGTCTTCGAGGCGGGCCGGCTGGCCAACCCGCCGGGCACGGCTTATGATATCTCATCGGCAATTTTGGCAGTTGAGTTGAGCGCTGTCAATTCGTTCGAACTAATTTTTTTGATGGATCAAAAAAAGTACCTGGATATGCCCAGTTTAACCGTTGAAAACTACCTGAAAGCGATCCTGCAGCTTCTCATCGCCACCGATTCGGAATGCATTTCAACCGGTCAGTTGGCGGCGACCGTCAACGTTTCGCCCGGCACGGTGACGAGCATGCTCAAGACCCTTTCGGACGGCGGGCTGGCGCGGTACACGCGGTACGAGGGGGTAAGCCTGACCCGCGCCGGCCGCAAGCTGGCGATTCGCATGCTGCGCCGCCACCGACTCATCGAGCTGTTCCTCGTGCGCACGCTCAACCTCACCTGGGACCAGGTTCACGAAGAGGCCGAGAATATGGAACACGCCGTCAGCGATGTGCTCATCGAGCGCATCGACGAGTATCTGGGCCGGCCCGAGACCGACCCGCACGGCGATCCGATTCCATCGGCCAACGGAGCGATGCGCGGCCGCACCGGGCACGCAGTGCCTCTTTCGACCTGCTCGCCCCCGTCGCGCATCAAGATCGTGCGCGTGCTCAATCAGCAGCCTGATTTTTTGAGGTTTCTCACCGAGACGGGACTGGAGCTGGGCGCCACCGCGACCGTCGAGCAAAACTCTGTCGAAGGGGGGCTCGTCGCCGCCAAAGTCGGCCGAAAGCTCGTTTCTCTGGGACATCGCGCGGCAGAACAATTGCTCGTCGAGCGGATTGACGATGATTCAGACAGGTAGCTGAATTCGCCAGAATTCAGACCACCAGGGTGGCACGCCCTGACTGAGGCCACGAAGGAAGGGCGTGGAAAGCGTCTCGGGACGTGGCAAGTTGGTGAATTCGCCCGAATTCAGAGCCCTGTGGGCGTTGTTTCTGAACTCTGGCGAGTTCAGCTACTGCGAAGGTGCTTCTGAACTCTGGCGAGTCATGGCTCTCTGAACTCTGGCGAGTTCAGCTACGAAATGCGGCTACTTATTGCGCCAGGAACGCCCGTTGGCTTCGATGAGGGCGTCGGCCTCCGCTGGCCCCCACGTTCCGGCGGCATAGTTCGGGAACTTGCGCGGCTTGAGCGATGCCCAGACGTCGAGAATCGGGGCAAGCACGCTCCAGCCCAGTTCCACGAAATCAGAACGCAGAAAAAGCGTCGGGTCTCCCCGCATGCAGCCGTACAGCAGCGTCTCATACCCCGTGATCGGCTGCTGGCCGTATTGATCGGAATAGCGAAAATTCATGTGAACCGAATCAAGTTTCACGCGCACACCGGGCACTTTCGCTTCAAATCGCAGCGAAATGCCCTCATCCGGCTGGATTTGCAGCACCAGCTCGTTGGCGAGCAAGCGTTCGACGCGCGTCTCGCGAAACATCATGAACGGCGCACACTTGAATTGAATGACGATTTCCGTCACCCGCTTGGGAAGGCATTTTCCCGTGCGCAGGTAGAATGGGACTTTCGCCCAGCGCCAATTGTCGATGCCCAGTTTGAGCGCCACGAACGTTTCGGTATTCGATTGCGGCGAGACGTGCTGAGCGGAACGATAGGCCTCGACCTTTTTCCCCTCGACCGTCCCCGGCCCGTATTGGCCTCGGACGGCGCGCGTCAGCACGTCTGCTTCGGTCAACGGGTGAATGCAGCGCAATAGCTTGGCCTTTTCGTCGCGAATCGCCTCGGCGGCAAACGATGTCGGCGGCTCCATCGCCACCAGGGCCATGAGCTGGAACATGTGGCTGGGAACCATATCGCGGAGCGCCCCGGCCTTTTCGTAATAGCCTCCGCGATGCTCGACCCCCACCGTCTCGGCGACCGTGATCTGTACGTGGTCGATGTATTGCTGGTTCCACAGCGGCTCGAAAATTCCGTTGGCGAAGCGGAAGGCCAGTATGTTCTGAACGGTGTCCTTTCCCAGGTAATGGTCGATGCGGAAGATCTGCGACTCTTTGAGGAGCGAGCCGATCTCGTGGTTGAGTGCACAGGCTGAGTCGTGATCGTGCCCGAACGGCTTTTCAATGATGACGCGCCGCCAACCGGATGTGCCCTTTCCGGAAGCGCCCGACGCCGCGCCGGACGACTCGCTCGATTCCGACGTGAGTCCCGCGCCGGCCAAGCGCTCCACAATTTTCGCGAAGAACGCGGGGGGCGTGGCCAGATAGAACAGGTAGTTCCCTTCGGTCCCGCATTCCCCGTCGATCTTTGGGAGTGCCTTGGCCAAGCCGTCGTAGGCTGCCGCGTCGTCGAAGCTCCCGCGCACGAAATAAAGGCGTTTTGCAAATCGCTTGTCCCAAAGGCCGCGATCGAAGTTCGGTCCGGTAAACTGGCTCACCTCGGCAGTCAGCAAATCACGAAACTTGTCGTTGTCGAGGTCGTCGATCGCAAACCCGACGATGGCGAAGTTCTCGGCCAATAAGCCCGACGCGGCGATGTTGTGCAGCGCGGGAAGCAGCTTCCGCTTTGTCAGGTCGCCCGTGGCCCCGAAAATAACCACCGCGCAGGGAGGAGCGGGTGTCGCGTCGGCGTCATCGGCTTTCTGGACTTCGTCTGCCACGACATGCCCTCCTGCGATCGTCGGTCACCGCGAAAAC
>DATGKC010000228.1:0-13885 GCA_035294845.1 Planctomycetaceae bacterium
CGCATTGTTTCTTGCCGTTTGATCCACTACAAACGGCGCGTCTTCGTTACAAGACTTCGTGCTTCAGGCGCCATTTGAACTCCGCCGATCCCATCGATTCCATAATTTCAAAACGTCGGCCGCGTCGCGGAAGTTTGCTGCCATTGGCGGCGTGGGTGCTCGCGCTGGTTGTTTCGCCCGCCCGTGCGGAACCGGCCCCTTCCATCAATGACTCGCCGGCTGAAGCAGCGCCGATTTCTATCGATAAGATCGAAATCGGCTTTCAAGGCTTTTACAAGATCGGCGAATGGACGCCGCTATGGCTTACGCTGCGTTCATCAAGCGAGCAAGAGGTGACGATCGTCGTCGAAGCGCCCGATCCCGATGATGCGCTGGCTTCGCTCCCCAGCCGCACGTTTCGTTTGGAATCTGACAAGGTTAATCGCTGCGAAACCTGTTTTCGCAGCGGGCGGATGAATCCGGAGATTCAGATTCGCGTGCGAGACTCGCAAGGCAGGACATCGGCGAGCCGGCGACTGCGGACTTCGAGCGATGACCGGTCTGACGTTCGCGCCGCGCTGCGTCTCGATATTCCGTTATGGGTGACGGTGGGAGGGCTGAATCTCGACGCGCCGTCCGCGACAGGCGACGCCGGCGCAGGCGATCGAGCCCCTTCGAGTCCCGACTCGGGAGACGATGTTCGCATCGCGCGATTCGAAGCGTTTGATGAGCTTCCTTCCGACTGGCGAGGGTGGCAATCGGTCGAAATGCTCGTCGTGACGACAAGGAGGCAAACCGACGAGGGCCGCTCGCCGCTTGAGGAAATCTCGTCCCAAACCAACGCCACTGTGCGCGAATGGGTGCGCCTGGGGGGGCATCTTCTGGTTTCGGTGGCCAAAGAGACGGCGGCATTTCAAGAGTCGCGGCTGGCAAGCTGGCTTCCGATCGCCGTCGAGGGGCAATTCGCCGTGCGCCAGTTATCGGGATTCGAAAGCTTCGCAGGTCAATACGCTCCGTTGAAGGCGCCCAGCGCCGTCGCGGCCGCGCGCCTGGGAAAGGTTCCGTTGATCAATGCGCTGATTAAAGACGCCGGCAGCGGGCAGCCTCTGGCGGCCAGTGTGCCCTATGGGTTTGGCCGGGTCACGATCGTCGGCGTCGATCTCGACGTCCCACCGCTTTCCAATTGGAAGGCGCTGAAAAGCGTCTTGCAGAAGCTGGCACATGGGTCGCCGCGGTCGACTCACGCTTCGACGCGCTCGGCGAATCGCCAACTGACGCACGTGGGCGTCACCGATCTGGCCACGCAATTTCAGCAGACTCAGGAGGACTTTGCGGACGTGCATCGGCCATCGTACTGGTCGGTCATGGGATGGATCCTCATCTATATCGCCGTCATTGGGCCGCTGGACTACATCCTCGTCCATCGCGTTTTGCGCCGACCGGAGCTGACCTGGTTGAGTTTTGCGATTCTTGTGGGAGCCGGCGTCGCAGGCGCCGCTTGGGAAGCGAATCGCACCAACGGCAACGGGCTGTTGGTCAATCAGTTCGACCTCGTCGATATCGACGCAGCCAGCGGCGCGGCTCGTGCTCAGACGTGGGTGTCGTTGTACAGCCCCGACAATCGCCGATTTTCGGTCGCAGTCGAGCCACTCGCGCTCAAAACGGCCGATAAGCCGGTGGATGCGGACGCGCCGGCCGACATTCGGCTGAGCTGGATCGGCGCGCCGGAAAATGCGGTGGGCGGCATGTACCGCTCGGGCGCCGGGAGCATGACGAGCCGCAGTTATTTCTTTTCGCCCGCGGCCGCGTCGGTCAAAAACTTCCCCGTGGCGCAATGGTCGACCAAGAGCCTGTGCGGCGCGTGGCATCTCGACGCGATCGACGAAGTGGTCGATTCGCGCCTCGAAACGTTCGGGGCCGGGCAATTAAAAGGGTCGATAGTTCACCATCTCGATGCCCCGCTCGAAGATTGCCTGCTTGTCGTGGGAGGCTGGGCTTACATCCCGACGACCGCTGACGCCACGCTGATGCCCGGAGCCGCGTGGCGGCCCAGCGGTGAAGCCAATGTGCGCCAGCGCGATCTCAAGGCGCTCCTCACCGGTGAAAAGCGCACGCGACGCAACAAAGAAGACACGTACAGCACCGAAATTTTGACGACCACCGAGCCGTACAACGCCCTCAATCGAAATCGCGGCCAACAGTTGCACATGATCTCGTTCCACGAGGCCGCCGGAGGGACCGGATACACCGGACTTTCACATTGGGCGCTGCGCGGGCTCGAGCTGACCGAACTGATGCGGTTGGGGCGCGGCATCCTGATCGGCCGATTGCGGACCGGCGGCTCGCAAGTTCTCGTGGACGGCAGCCCGGCCCGGCCATCCAGCCAATCGACTTGGATCCGACTGGTGTTCCCCGTTTCGCAATCCGACCGCGCCCCCGACAAGATCATCCCCAAGCCCGACGACAGAGTTCGCCCCCCATCGGCCGGAAAAGGCAGAGAGCTGTGATTGAAACCATCAAGCTGACGAAGCGATACGGCAACATCATTGCCGTCAATCAGGTCGATCTGAAGCTCGAGGAGGGCGATGTTTTCGGATTCATCGGCCCCAACGGATCGGGCAAAACCACGACCATGCGCATGCTGGCGACGCTGCTAAACCCGGATTACGGCGAAGCTTACGTGTGCGGAAAGTCGATCTACACGCATCCGCAGGAAATCCGCCGCTTGGTCGGCTTTATGCCCGACTTCTTCGGCGTGTACGACGACATGAAAGTCATCGAGTATCTGGAGTTCTTCGCGGCTGCGTATCGCATTAACGGCCCTGCGCGCCGCAAGGTGTGCGAAGAAAAGCTCGAAATGGTCGACATGACCTTCAAGCGCGATGCGATGGTCAATCAGCTTTCGCGCGGCCAGACGCAGCGAATCGGCCTGGCCCGCGTGCTCTTGCACGAGCCGCAGGTGCTGCTTCTGGACGAGCCGGCCAGCGGCCTTGATCCGCGCGCCCGCATTGAAATTCGCCAGCTTCTCAAGCGGCTCGGCGAGCTCGATAAGACCGTCATGGTCTCCAGCCACATCCTTCCGGAATTGGCCGATGTTTGCAATAAGGTGGGCATGATCGAGAAGGGCATCCTCTGCGCGAACGGCCGGGTTTCTGAAGTCATGCATCAGGTCCGACAGGCGATCGTGCTGCACGTCCGCGTGGTCGGCGATGTCGATCATGCCGCACGGCTCGTCGAACCGCACGGCGATGTCGCCAAAGTGGAAGTGCGCCCGCCGGATCTTCTGGTGATTACCCTCAAGAAGGGCGTCCTGGATTACAGCTTCTTGCCCACGCTGCTTGTCGAGAACGGGCTCAAGCTGCTGTTGTTCCGCGAAGAAGAGCTGAACCTCGAAACGGCATTTATGGAGCTCACTCGGGGGTTGGTTCAATAGCGCAAAGCCAAGCGCGAAGCCGACCGGGCTCCAGCCTTCCCAGCATTCCCAGCCTTCCCGTCTGCCGCGATCGATCCACTCGACGCAACCAGGTTCGACCATCCGAAAAACCGGTCGAGCCCGGTGGATTCTTCCGCAATCGATTTTTCCAACGAGGATTTACGAAAATCAGGGGATCCGGGCGACAAACCGGCATGCGCCGCCGGCATCTTCGACAAAAGCGACACTTTCAGAACAATCGCTACAGTCTACCAAATCGTTAAACCGATAAAATCCGCAGGTCCATCCTCCGTGCGCCGGCTATTTCCGGCGGGCGGCGCCTGGAAATGACAGGTCCTTGGGAATGCCCTCACGTAAGGACAATCTGATGCGGATTCCACACTGGCCAGCACTGGTCTGCGGTTGGATGCTCGCGGCAATGCTCGGGCAGACCGTTCTTGCCGACGAACCGGCCGACCGATCCTCCGGGGGCGTTTCGCAGGCCGACGGCATCGACGACGCTGGGCTCGATGACTCTCGTGAACTGGAGCCGGCCGGCGGCGGGTTCGCTCCCTTCCAACAAGCGCAGTTCGACAATGGTCCTTACGGTGGATTTGGTCCCGTTCCTGTCGCGCCCGCCGACGGAGCATATGGCCAGGGCATGCCTCCCGGCAACGCCTGGCCCGAGCCGTCCCCCTTTTCGCAACACCGGCTGCAGGAAACGTACAACTCGGGCGGGCTCTGGAACTACAATGCGGCCGATAATTTCGACCGCGTGTGGTTTGCCACCGCCGAATACCTTTATGGCCACGGGCTCAAGCCGGGGAACCATAACATCGGCAGCGACGATTTTCACTTCCAGGATTTTTTTGTCGGAGCTCCCAACGTATTCCGGCAGCAGACGACGAGCCTGTTCGGCAACCCGTTTCACAACGGCGTCAAGGCGCGCTACGGTTATGAAAACCCCGACGGCTCGGGGCTCACGTTGTCGGGCTTTTGGCTTTTTGAAAGCTCGGTCGACAACGGGCTGGTGATGCCTCACGCCATTGCGAATCGAATCGACACTCTGACTCCGCTGGCATCGATCGTGCTGGAAAACGGCGACAACACGGCAACCAACGTTCCGTTCGACACACGGTTCTTTCAGAAGTTCACACAGGAAATCGGCGGGGCCGACATCGATTACTATCTCGCTCCCTTCTTCACTCGGCAGAGTTTCAAACTGCAATTGCTGTACGGAGCCAAGTACTTGAGGATTCACGAAGATTTCGTCGTGCAGGCTTCCGACAGCGGCTTGGGCTACCTCGTCGATATCGCGAACGACCGGATTATCACCAGCACGATTACAAACGTCGGGATCAACCCCTACACGCTGCTCATCACGTCGTCTTCCACCAGCAACCTGGTCGGACCGCACATCGGGTTGAGATATGACGTCGGGGGAAACAAATTCAAGATCTGGGGACAATCGAAAGTGGGCGCTGCCGCCAATGTCGAGCGGCTGGCCGTTTCGGGATTGAACGTCGTGCAGGGATTTCAGGCCGGCGGCGCTTTCAGCCCGCCGACTCTGCACACGCGCTCGAATACGCACATTTCGCCGTTCTTCGATACGTCGATCAACGTCGAATTCCCGGCATTTGCGATGATCCCGTATATCAATCAGTGGCAAATGTTCAAGAACGCCAAACTTCGAATCGGCTATAACTTTGTGTTCGTGGGAGAAGTGACGCGAGCGGCCAGCGACATCGTGTACGCCTATGGCGATCCTTTGATCCGCACCGACCGACGCACCTGGTTCGAGTACAATGCGGTCAACTTCGCCGTCGACTGGCGCTTCTAGCCGCGGCTTCCGATTGGTCGCGAAGGCGGTCGTGCACTACAATTCATCTTGGAATGCCCGACGCCTCTCCGAGCTCGCGATCGCTGCCGAGTCAACCCGGTCTGCGCCCGATCTACCTCGATAATCATGCGACGACGCGCGTCGATCCGCAGGTTGTCGAAGAAATGTTGCCGTTTTTCGACGTGAAATTCGGAAACGCCGCCAGCGTCAATCACCGATTCGGATGGGAAGCGGCAGAAGCGGTCGACAGGGCCCGCGAGCGAATCGCCGAATTCGTGAACGCCTCTGCCGCGTCGATTCTCTTCACCAGCGGCGGAACCGAGTCGAACAATCTCGCGATCAAAGGAGTGCTTCGGGCCGCTCCGCGAGCCAGTCACCTGATCGTCAACGCGGCCGAACATCGCTCGGTGCTCGACCCGGCCAAGAAGCTCGAGCGCCAAGGATTCCCACTGACGATCTTGCCTGTCGACCAGGCGGGGCGCGTCGATGCCGGGGCGGTTGCGGCCGCGTTGCGTCCCGAGACCGTTCTCGTCTCGGTGATGCTCGCCAACAATGAAGTGGGGACGATCAACCCGGTGCGCGAAGTCGCCGAGATTTGCCGAAATCGCGGCGTCGCGCTCCACTGCGACGCCGTTCAAGCGGTCGGACGAATTCCCGTGGACCTGGCAGGGCTCGGGGCCGACCTCGTGAGCTTTTCGGCGCACAAACTATACGGGCCCAAGGGGGTGGGCGCGCTCTATATCCGCCCCGAGGGCCGCGCCACGCGGATGGAGCCCCTCCTGGACGGCGGCGGCCATGAACGGCGGTTGCGCAGCGGCACGCTGGCGGTTCCCTTGATCGTGGGTTTCGGCGCCGCCTGCCGATTGGCCGCGCAGAACTTGGGCGACGAAGCGCCGCGGATCGCCAAATTGCGCGACCGGCTTTGGCAACGGATGACCGATGCGCTGACAGGGCTGACTCGCAACGGGCACGCGAGCGAGCGACTGCCGGGCAACTTGAACGTCAGCTTCGACGGGGTCGACGGCGAAGCGCTGATGAACGCGCTGACCGAAATCGCAGTCAGCTCGGGATCGGCCTGCACCACGGCCGATCCCGAACCCAGCCACGTGCTGCGAGCGATGGGGCTGTCGGAACCACGCATCAGGGCCAGCGTGCGCTTCGGGCTGGGCCGGTTCACGACGCAAGCCGAAATCGACTTCGGCGCCGATTACGTCGCAGAGACGGTCTTGCGTCTGCGTTCTCCTCGGCAAGCGGCGCCTCGGGCGAGGCCGTGAGCCATTGGGGCAAACCGTGTCGCGCTCGGACTTGCCGTTCGCGTACCGATCAGAGTACCGGTGAGAAAAGCTTCAAAACCTGCTCCGATAGCTTGGCGATGCGCGAGCGACGGCGGAAGGAGCAGAGATCGACGCGGTCGGATTGTTCGAGGTCGTCTGCGAATTGCTCTTCCAATTGCGCGGCGATTTTCGGGCCGTAGAGGGCGACCCCCACTTCAAAATTGAGCAACAAGCTCCGCGTGTCGAAATTGGGCGTTCCCACCAGCGACCACACGCCGTCGATCGTGAGCGTCTTCGAGTGCAAAGGTCCGCGGTGGTACTCGTAAATCTCGACACCGCTTGCCAGCAGCGATTCGTAATATCCGCGCCCGGCGATCACCATCCAGCGATGATCGCCGTATTTGGGAATCATCACCCGCACATGCACGCCGCGGTGCGCTGCCGTCTCCAAAGCGGTCACCAGGGCGGGTGTGGGGACGAAATACGACGTGGCCAGCGTTACGCGTTCCGATGCTTCGTTGATGGCGGCAAAGAACAGCGAATGAAAGACATCGGCGTCTCCGTCGGGCCCGCCGGCCACCACTTGCGCAAGCTGGTCTCCCGCCTGGTCGGCGGGGGGATACCAGTCGTGTCCCACCGGCTGCTCGCGCGTGGCGAAGAACCAGTCTTCAGCAAAGACTTGTTGCAGTTGCAGCACGATCGGGCCGCACATCCGCAGATGTGTGTCGCGCCAGTATCCGAGGTGCCGGTTGCGGCCGATGTACTCGTCGCCGATGTTCATCCCACCGGTAAAACCGGTCGCGCCGTCGACAATCACAATCTTGCGATGATTGCGCAGATTGAGCGACCAGCGCTCACGAAAACTGGCGCCGGGCAGGGCATTCGCAACCGTGATGCCGGCTTCGCGCATGGGTTGAAGGAACTTGCGCCCCAGGAAAATCGATCCCACGCCGTCATACAGAAAGCGGACTTTCACCCCTTCGGCCGCTTTTTTGATGAGCAGGTCTCGCAGGCGATAGCCGGTCTTGTCGGGTTGCCAGATGTAGTATTCCAGATGAATCGATGCTTTGGCCGATTTAATCGCCTGTTCGATCAGTCCCAGTGTGCGATTGGTGTTCATGAGCAGCTCGACGGAATTGCCGAAGCAGCAGCGGGCCCTTCCCACCCGGTCGGCAAGCCGCTGCAAGCGCATGACGCGCGGATCGAGCGCTTCGCCGGGTAAGAGCTGAAACCGCGCCAGCTCCGGAACCACGCGCCCGATTTGCTGCCGCGAGGCCAATTTCAGTGCGGCCGTTCGTTCAACGCGATTGATGCCGATCAGAATGAAAAGCAAGCTTCCCACATAGGGAAGCGCGACAATGGCGGTAATCCACGCCAAAATCGATACGGGCTGTTTTCTCTTCTGAAAGAAGACATAGGGCACCAGCAACAGGCTCAGCAAATAGCCTTCGACGAAGAGCCATGCCCAGACGTGTTGCATGGAAAAATCGAATTCGGAGATCCAGGGACGTTGACGATTCACGACGAGAGCGGCTGATGCGAGTCGCGGCACCGCACCTCGACCATTTCAACCTTCCGATCATACAGTAGTCGCACGCTCGCCCGCCTCTATGCGGCTTGGTATTCTGGATTCGCCAGGAACATCGCCAAAGGCTCGGGTGCTCGAAATGAAATTTGCGATCTGTCAGGAGATTTTCGAAGATTGGGATTGGGAGCGGCAGTGCCGCTTCATCGCCCAGGTCGGCTACCAGGGAATTGAAGTGGCCCCTTTTGCGCTGGCCGAGCGAATCACCGATCTCTCCCACGACCGCCGCCGCGTGCTGCGACAGCAGGCCGCCGACAACGGTCTGCAAATCATTGGCCTGCATTGGCTTCTGGCAAAAACCACCGGTCTTCATTTCACGTCGGGAGATTCGGCCGTGCGGAAGGCGACAGCCGAATATCTGGTGGCATTGGGAAGCGCGTGCGCCGATCTTGGGGGCGAAATTCTCGTTTTCGGCTCGCCCGCCCAACGCAGCCTTAAGCCGGGCACATCGCGCGAAGAGGGTTTCGTGCGCGCGGCCGACGTGCTGCGACAGTGTCTGCCGGCGCTGGCCGATCGGGGCGTCAAGTTCTGTCTGGAACCGCTCACTCCCCAGGAGACAAACTTTCTGAATACGTGCGCCGATGCGGTCGAGCTGATCGATCAGGTGGGAGAGCCCAACCTGCGATTGCACCAGGACGTGAAAGCCATGCTGTCGGAACCCGAGACGATTCCCAGCTTGATCGCGCGGTACCGGACGCGCGTGGGACACTTTCATGCGAACGACAGCAATCTGCAAGGACCTGGCATGGGGCCTACCGATCTGGTTCCAATCTTTCGCGCGCTAGTCGATACAAAGTACGCCGGATGGGTTTCGGTCGAGCCGTTCGATTACTCGCCCGGCTGCGAGAGACTCGCGCGCGAAAGTCTCGCGAATATGCGCGAGGCGCTGGCGCGCGTCGGGTGATGCGCGCTGCATTCCAGCGCGCTGCGCGCGCTCGTGAAGCACGCGCGGCGAACCAATCGCGCGAATTTTTCGAAATTTTTTTTCGCGCGCAATTCGACGCGCGGCGCGGCGCCTTGATGACGAAGTTTGCGCATGAACCCGGCGCGCTTCCGCGCGCCGAAAATTTCGCGCAACGCAAGAAACATGCTGATTTTCCCGAAGAATCATGACGAGTTGCGACTTGCCCCGCTGTCAAGAAGCGCGCGACGCATGCGCAACGCGCGCTGGCGCAGCCAGCGCGCGTGCGCGAGAGTGCTTGCGCGCATGAGGCCGGACACTGTGTTTTTCCCGTCGAAAATGCAAAAATTTGCTTGCACAATTTTAAGAAATGCTTACCATGACCGCATGAAACGTTTGAATCCTCATCACGCGACAACGATCATCGCCGTCGAACAGAAACGTTCGCTTCACGTCGCGGTCGTCAGAGCTGTTGGGGATTCACCGTCGGCTTGTCACGGTTGACAGGCCGGAAGCAACGCTTCGCGTGGAGCGGCTGGTTTCTGCCAAAGTTTGTTTGCCCGGTTCCGGCGGCAGAACAGTTGCCCAATCTGGCTCTCTAAGGAGGAACTTCAGGTGGCCAAGAAAGCTGCAAAGAAGAAGGCTAAGAAGGCTGCGAAGAAAAAGGGTAAGAAGTAGTCTTCGCGCCCGGTGCGGCCTGGCCGCACACGAAGCCACAGCAAGCACGAAGCGGTCGACTGAATTCGACCGCTTCTGCTATTTTTGCGGCGCTGCGTGATGCGATTTTTTGCGCGGCCTTCGACGCGACGTGCTCTCAATCGGCCCGGTGCGGAATCGGTTTGCCTTCCAGCTCGTAGAGGGCGTTTTGGGCGGCCCGCTGTTCGGCGGCCTTCTTGTTGGCCCCCCACGCGGGATGATACGTCTGCTGTCCGATGAGGGCGGCGACTTTGAAGCATTTCGAATGGTCGGGCCCTTTCTCGTCGAGCAGCCGATAAACGGGCGTGGCCCCCAGCATTTTCTGGGCATACTGCTGAAGCAGGCTTTTGTAATTCCGGCCATGATCAACCCCTCCGGCCAGCTCGATCTCGGGGCACATCACCCGTTCAATCAGCCGCCGCGACGGCTCCAACCCCCCATCCAGGTAGACCCCGGCGATCAGCGATTCGAAAACAGCCGCCGCCACCGACATCGGCACCGATTCGTTCACGCTCAATCCCTTGCCCAGCAGCAAAAACCTGGGAAGGCCGAGCGTCTCGCTGATTTTGGCGCAGGTCGTGCGGCTGACGACGATCGACTTGATGCGGGTCAGCTCCCCCTCGGTCTCTTCGGGAAACCGATGATAGAGCGTCTCGCAAACGACCGCCCCGAGAATCGCGTCGCCGAGAAACTCGAGCCGTTCGTTCGAGGCCAGGCGGTGATTGGCTCCCGAGGCGTGCGTCAGACAAATCCGCAACAGATCGCGGTTTTGAAAGCGATATTCGAGCGCCGCCTCGCATTTCTGCAACATTTCTTCGCTGTGATCGCCTTCCACTCGCCGCGACATGGTTGCTCCCGCGAATCGCGGTCCTCCCGTAACCGGCCCTCGTGGGCCGGAGCCCAGAGCCTTATGCCTACTCGACCGCGAAACCTTTGTCAATCGGCGGGAATGGCAATCCCGCTTCGCGGGCAGTAGATTGGAACAATGCCGCTGCGCGTCAACAATCTCCGCTTGGGAGTCGATCAGCCCGAAGATTCGCTGCGCGGCGCCGTCGCGCACGCGCTGGGAGTTCGCGCCGCGGATGTCGATCGCTGGCGCATCTTGCGCAAGAGCCTCGACGCCCGATCGCGCGACGATCTGGCGTTCGTGTACTCTTTGGCGGTCGAATTGGGCGACGACGAACAGCGCGTGTTTCGCTCGCGCCGCGATCGGCGCATCGAGCGCTACGAAGCGCCGCGCTTTGACGAGCCTCCCCTCGGCCGACGGCCCCTTTCCGAACGGCCCGTTGTGGTCGGTTCCGGCCCCGCGGGGCTGGCGGCCGCCTATTACCTCGCTCTTCGCGGCTACAGGCCTTTGGTCCTCGAACGGGGCCAGCCCATCAAGCGCCGCATTCCGGCCATCCGCCAGTTCGACCGCGGAGGGGCGTTCGACCGCGAAAGCAATTACCTGTTCGGCGAAGGAGGCGCCGGAACCTTCAGCGATGGCAAGCTCACGTGCCGTTTGAGCGGGCCCGACGTCGATTGGGTGCTCGAGCGTTTCGTCGAATGCGGCGGCAAACCTGAGATCCGCTATGAGCACCGGCCGCATCTGGGAAGCAATCGCCTGCCGCTTCTGGTTCGCAACTTCCGTCGAAAGATAGAAGCCTTGGGAGGGGAATACCGGTTTGGCTGCCGCGTCGAAGGGCTCGACGTCGCCGCCAATGGCGTTCGCGGCCTGGCCACCTCAGCGGGGTATTTTTCGGCCCATGTTGTCGCGCTGGCCATCGGCCACAGCGCTCGCGACACCTATCAGATGCTGCATTCGCTCAAAATCCCCATGCGTTCCAAGCCGTTTCAGCTTGGCCTCAGAATCGAGCAGCCGCAAGATCAGGTGAATCGGCATAAATACGGCAGCAGCCGCTACCTCGATATTCTGGGGGCGGCCGATTACACGCTGGTGGCCCGCGGCGCCCCCGATCTGTTCACTTTCTGCATGTGCGCCGGCGGGTCGATCATTCCCAGCATTTCCGAGCCGAATATGTTCTGCACAAATGGAATGAGCAGTTCCCGGCACGACACGCCCTTTGCCAATAGCGGCCTCGTCGTCACGCTCGATGCGCGCGAGCTCGCGGGCGATCATCCGTTGGCGGGAGTCGAGGTGCAGCGGCGCTTCGAAGCGGCGGCATTTGAACTGGCCGGGAGGAACTATTTCGCGCCCATTCAGCGAGCGTCCGAATTCGTCGAGCGACGCGGCGCCGCAAAGGGAGAGCGCCTGACGTGCTCATACCGCAGGGGAACGCGAACGATCGAGCTGGAGGCGGTCGTTCCGCCCTCGGTTGCCGGCGCGATTCGTTCCGGGCTGCCGATCATGGATCGTCGATGGCGCGGAGATTTTCTCAAAAATGCGGTTCTCGTCGGTCCGGAAATGCGA
Organism: Planctomycetaceae bacterium; assembly: GCA_035294845.1. Taxonomy (GTDB): domain Bacteria; phylum Planctomycetota; class Planctomycetia; order Planctomycetales; family Planctomycetaceae; genus JACQFH01. The sequence continues at coordinate 12,098 of DATGKC010000228.1, forward strand.
GGCAGCTCGCCGGTTCGAATCGAGCGCGACCCGGCGACGCGCGAGTGCCCCACGGTGTCGGGGCTTTTCCCCATCGGAGAAGGGGCCGGTTATGCCGGGGGAATCATCAGCGCGGCCGTCGATGGCCTGCGATCGGCCAAGTGCATCGTGGGGCGCTGGGCCCCACTCATCGTTTAACCCAAGGAGCGTTTCATGGCCAAGAAAAAACCGGCCAAATCCAAAAAACTTGCGGCCGGCCGCAAGGCCAGACACAAACCCGCAAAGGGACCGGCGGCGGTCGTTCGCAAGAAGAAGCCGCCATCCACCAGCCGCGCGGCCGATTCCGGTCCGTCGCTCGGCCGCCCGAAAGTGACGGGCGACGAAGATTTGGACATGCTGTTCAAAGAAGATTTCCACGCCCGCCAGATTTTCAAGTTTCTGGATGTGGCCACGGTAAAACAGCTCGAACAGCTCAGCGCCGGTGAAATTCTCAGGCGTCTTTCGCGGCCGATCAAAGAAACGGTGGAACGCATCCGGCGTTCTTTGGCTGAGCGCAACCGCTGCCTCGACGGCGATGAAGAATTTGCCCTGGAGCACAAATCGCACGTCGAGCCGTAAGGCACTGTGCGATGGATCAGCGCTCGGCCTCAGGCAAGCGGTTGAACGTATAATGCCCGATGTTGGGCCAGAGTGAATGCTGCGCCGCCGGCCCGATCTTGCCGCAGGTGATTTCATAGACGCAGCCTTCATGTGGCCGCGACGTGTGCACGACGACGGATCGACCATCGGGGCTCACGTCAACCGACTGGATTTCCAATACATGCCTGCCCGAGTCGGGAGTGGCGTAGGCCCCCTGCCACTGGCGGGTGTAACCTGCGATTTCGTAGCTTTCGCGCCGTGCGGCCGCGGCATTGTCGACCGGTCCCGTGAACGTGATGACGAATTTTCCGGCGGCCGCGCGGATTTCGCGAATACCTATCGGCAGCTTGCCGTTTGGCCGCAGGCGGACGACGTCGCCCACATTCGTCCCTCCCAGCCATCCGCTGTCATGAATGCTGCCGATGTAGATATCGCCCCGCGGCGAAACGGCGCCGCACAGCGTGCCGAGAAAGCCGGCGCGGGCGTTGGCTTGCGCGGGCAGGCTGAACGGATACACGGCCCCCTGAAACGTGTTTCCCACGCGCTCCAGCGTGAATCGCACGAGAAACCGATTGTCGTACTCGCAACCGATGCCATGACCTGCGAGCGGACCGTGCCGATTCTCTAAGGTCAAACGATCATCAGGCAAAAAAAAGATGCCGTTGACGCTCCGCGTCCACGGATGAGGAACCTGGATCGCCGGCGGCGTGGCGGCGGCCTGGGGATGTTCGTACAAAGCCGGCACTCCGTAGCTCGCTCCTTCGACCAGATGATTGATTTCATTGAACGTATTCTGCACGCCCTGATTGTCTGATACGAAGATCTGATCGTCGGGAGTGATCGCCAGTCCCGTCGGGTAGCGGAATCCATGTCCCATCGGCGTGACGGTTCCGTCGCGGGCAATGCGGAGCACCTTGCCGCGCCAGAGCGATTTCTCGCGGTCGCGCCCCGGCCTGGCGTAATCGCTGCCCGTTCCGACAAACAGGTTTCCCAACGAATCGCGGACGATCCCGCATGTCCAGTCGTGGTAGTCTTCGGTGTAACCCCACCCGTCGGCGACGATAGAGCGCACATCGGCGCGGCCATCGCCGTCGGCGTCACGCAATCGCAGCAGCTCGGGCTTGTGGGCCACGATCAAATCGTTTCCATCGGCGATCAGGCCATAAGGGG
>DATGKC010000229.1:0-4826 GCA_035294845.1 Planctomycetaceae bacterium
GTTTCCCCCTTTGTCGAGCGCCGGCATCCCGGCGGAGGACGCAAAGACGGTTCTGAACGCCGGCAGTTCGTCGATTCGCGACAGACGTTCCGGCCCGAGGTCATCGAGCTGGCCGAGGCGGTCGATCAATATAAACTGCGGCACCGCCGCCGATTCATCACGTTCGAAGAACTGTACGACGTGATCGCCGATCTGGGTTACCGCAAGTAACCTATTCACGATCGAGTCCCGTGAGCAGCTTTTCGATGGCGTCGGCGCGGCTGGCCACTTCGTGCGTGCTGCGTCGAATCTCTTCGGGGTCGACGGTCGAGCGCGGGTAGGTATCGACGACGACGAATTTCAATTGGCCGCCGATTTCGCGCAAAGCCACGCTCCCGTGCGGCATTTCGGAATTGAGCCGCAGCGCGGCTTCGTAATAGGCCGGCTGCGCGGCGCAACACGTGCTGTAAATCAGCAACAGCCTTTCGGCCGCCCCGTGCGCGCTGGGCTCGACGTAGACCGCCTGTCGCCGATCTCCCGGAAGTTCGACCGACAAACGGTAACGCTGTCCTTCGCGCGACCAACCGACCCGCGCATCGTCGCGAAAGGCCTCGGCCAGCAGCATATCGAGATCGCGCGACTGCCCCAAAATGGCCTGCAAGAGCTGCGCCGCCTTGATCCCATCCAGAGGTCGGTTGGCGGGATTCTTGTCGAGCATCAGGTTGAGGCATTCGGCCATTTCCAACGACACTTCGGGGACGATTTTGCGCACATTGGGCAAGGGCTCGTTCACCAGGCACGTCATGAGACCGTTGAGCGTATCGCTCGCGTACGGGCAGCGACCGGTCAGCATGAGAAAATACGAAACCCCCAGCGCGTAAACGTCGGTGGCCGTTCCGGCTTCGATTCCGCTGAAAAGTTCCGGTGCCATGTATTGCGGCGTCCCGCACAAACCGTCGGGCAGGTTCACTTCGCCTTCACGGACGAGGCGCTTGGCCAGGCCAAAATCTGCCAGCTTCGGAACGCCTTGCAGCGTCATCAGCACGTTGTCGGGCTTGACATCGCGATGAATGATCCCCGCGCGGTGGGCTTCGGCCAAACCATCGGCGATTCGCGCAGCCAGAGCCGTGGCGCGCACCGGAGGCAGCCTCTGTTCGTCGTGGATGAGCTGTCGCAACGACCGGCCCGGCACGAATTCCATTTCGAGAAAGTGAAACCCGCGGTCGTGCCCCACGTTATGAATCGTAATGATATTGGGGTGCACGAGCCGAGCGGCGGCCCGCCCCTCGTTGCGAAACCGGGCGACATAGTCGACATCCTGCGCGGCCAGCTCGGGGGGAAGAATTTTGAGAGCGCATGGCCGCTCCAGATCGCGGTGATGCGCGAGGTACACCCGCCCCATTCCGCCGTGCCCCAAGAGGGCGTCGATGCGGTACACGTCCAGATCGGTGCCCACCAACCGATCGGGTTCGGCCGGCGCTGCGGCCGCTTCCGCCGATGCTGCGGCCGACAATTCTGAAACTTCACCCGAGATGATCGTCTCGGCCAGGGGCACGGGGCGCGGATTTCGAATTTCGTAGCCGCAGTGCGGGCACTCGGTCACCAGATCGACCGGTTGCACGGGCTTGCCGCAGCGCGGACAATCGCGGTGCACCGCCAGAGGAGACAAGATATGTTGGTCGTGAGTCATGGAGGGACAAATTGACCGGGCCGCAAATCGGCGATACATTTAAGTGTAGCGGTTTCGCGCAATTTATACAGCCGGATTGCGAGCATTTCGCAACGGCTTTTCGGCGCACCACATGATCGAGCCACAACGCGAGAGCGGGACGAGCCCTCACGAGATTCCGGAAGCACAGACCCTGCTGCCGGCCTCAGAGGTGTTCCTGGGCGCCAGCGAGGACTTGGCTTTTTCCGCGGGCGCAGCAGGGCAAAATCCGAGCGCGCCGCCGACTCCCCGCCCTGGTTTCTGGGAATCGATGGCATGGATGGCCGGCGCATTTCTGATCCAGTTTATCGCCGGCATTCTGGGAGCGGTCATCCTGGGCATCATTTCGCTGTCGACAATCGGGTTCGATGCGCTGCAGACGTCGGCTTCGTCGGCCGAGCGCCTGGTTGCCGTGCAAACCGACGTGGCGGCATACGTCTCCGAAAACCTGATTTTCGTGCTTGCCACGGCCCAGATCGCGACGGTGTTCTACGCGCTGATCGCTATTCGTTGGCGGCTCGGGCGGGGTGGGCTCTCGCGGATGGGATGGCAGAGTCCCGGGGGAGGACGCCTCATTCTCGTAGCGCTGATGGTCATTCCTTTGCAACTTGTGTGCGCGCAGTTTCAACAAGTTATATCCGACGGGATTGGTCCCTCCGAGTCGTTCGCCAAGATGATGGAGGACCTGGCGAAAGTGCCGCTGCCCATGCTAATCATGGTGATCGCATTGGGTCCGGCCTTTGCCGAAGAGCTGCTTTTTCGAGGCTTTATCGGACGGGGCCTGGTGGGGCGTTTGGGAATTGTTGGCGGCGTGCTGGTCACGTCGCTATTGTTCGGCGCGCTGCACGGATACCCCAGCCAGGCCATTGCGGTGGTTCCGCTCGGCATCGCCATGCACTTCGTGTATCTCGCCACGCGCAGCTTCTGGGCCCCCATCATGTTGCACTTTCTTAACAACGCGTTGGCCGTCCTGCTCATGAAGATTCACGGCGATATGCCCGTTTCGAAACTCGTCGAAGAGAGCGCCTCCCTGCCGATTCCCGTGCTGGCGGTCTCGGCGGCGGCGGTGATTTCAATGGGATGGCTGCTCTGGCAGACGCGCGTGAACTTCGCCCTGCCCGATGGGTCGGCGTGGGACCCCGGATATGCCACATCCGAAGTGCCGCCCAAAGATGTTGACGCCCATCCGATTTGCCAGAGGCCCCGTGCGCTGTTGTTGGCATGCAGTGCGTCCAGCTTGCTTGGCCTGGTTGCCCTCATTTGGTGGCTCGCTCCAGCCGCGTAGCCCTACGTTTCTTGGACCGACGATCCGAGAATCTTGTCGTTCTGGGCAATGCCGGGGATAATGAAATAAATCGGCGGTCGGGCGTTCGACTGCGGCGGGCGCAACATTATCTAACTCGCCGAAGGAGTGCACGACATGGCCCGCATCAAAGGCGTTGAACCTCAGGATGCCGGTTGGCTCACCCGACTCGTCTATTGGTTCGTACAGAGAAATCTGGGGCAGATCACCGGCAAGGCCTTGTTGGCTGAACCGATTAAGATCGTGGCCCACCATCCGCGCTTGCTGAAAGCCGTCGGCCAGATGGAATCGGGCCAGGCCGCCGCCAAGTCGGTTTCAACGGGGCTCAAAGCGCTGGCCTCCGTCAAAGCATCGATGCTGGTCGGCTGCCCGTTTTGAATGGACATCGGTTCTGCCGTGGGCAGAAAGCAAGGTGTGACCGAAGCCCAACTTCACGATCTGGCCGATTTTGAATCAAGTTCGGAGTTTTCGGAACTGGAGAAGCTTGTGCTGCGATACGCGGAGGCCATGACGCGAACTCCGGCGGAGGTTCCGGAAGAGATGTTCCGAGCGCTCGAAAAGAACTTCTCGCCGGCACAACTGGTCGAGTTGACCTCGGCGATCGCCTGGGAAAACTACCGCGCCCGGTTCAACCGTCCGTTCGGCGTCGAAGCGGAGGGGTTCTCAGAAGGCCAGGCGTGCGCCGTTCCGATGCGGCGCACGGCCTGAAGCCAAAACACACTGACGCGGTTTCCGCGGGTAAACGCGGATAGGCGCGTGCACAAGCGAGACGCTTATGCTACGGGCGTAGTGCATGCGTCTCGCTTGCTCGAACAACGCGGCCGGCGCTCCTATTCAGCATTATCGCGAGCGGTTAGAATGCACGTTGTGGCGATTGCAACCACGTTGTTCCGGAAGGAAATAGCCGCCATGATGACTTTAAGGAAGGACGTCGAATACGTATCTGCTGAGCCATTTCGTCCGTTCGTGATTCGAATGGCAAGCGGGCAAGCGTTTGAAATTCGACACCCCGAGATGATCCTTGTTGGTCGTTCGTCTGCCCGAGTCTACGCGAACACGGACGCTGTTCCGGACAACCCCCCGCACTGGCATGATGCCTCGATGTTGCTGATGGAAACTCTCGAGCCTCTGGAAGCCAAGCCCTCGGAAAGACGCAATTGAGCAAGCTACAACTCCCAATCGCCGCTCTCCCCAACACCTTCAGCCCTGGGCCGCTGGATTCCGATCTGGAACCGAAACAATCGAAGGGGACGTATTGCTTTGTCAGCCTGGGTTGCCCGAAAAACCTGATCGACAGCGAAAAAATGCTGGGTTCGCTCGCGCTCGATGGATACGCGCTCGTTTCCGAGCCGGACGGCGCCGATTTCGTAATCGTCAACACGTGCGGTTTCATCGAGAGCTCGCGGCAGGAATCGAAATCGGTGATCGGCGAGATGCTCGATCTGAAGCGACGAGGGCGGACCCGCGGAGTGATCGTCGCCGGCTGCCTTCCTGAACGTCTGGGCGGGGCGAAGCTGGCCGAAGAGCTTCCCGGGATCGACGGCATCGTCGGCGTTTTTGCCCGCGATGAGATCACAAAGGTCGCCGACCGCTTATTCGGCGCGTCCGAAGAGCAGCGAGTGGTCTTTCGCCCGGCGCCGTTAAAGCCGCTGGACGACCGCGCGCGGCTGCGAATCACGCCCGCGCACTATGCCTATCTCAAAATCTCGGAAGGCTGCGACCGCACCTGCACATTTTGTGCGATTCCGAAGATGCGCGGGAGGCACGCCACCAAACCGATCGAGATGGTCGTTGCCGAAGCCCGCGAGCTGGCGGCCGACGGCGTGCGCGAGCTGA
>DATGKC010000230.1:0-3335 GCA_035294845.1 Planctomycetaceae bacterium
GACGCCCGTACCGCCGACATCATGGGACAGCACGACGAACTTTTTCGCCAAGTCGATATTTTGATCGACCACCGCCGGGTCCGGGCCGTGGAATTCACAAGCCGTTCCGGCGCCGATGAATTTTACCGGCGAATCCGCGAACTGCTTGCGGACTGAAGCCCGCTCGTCGGGCGAGAGCGTCACTTCGACGCCGTGCTTGTGACTTGTGCGCAATTCGGCCGCCTCAAAACCGGTTTCGGCGCAATTCTTGAGCAGCGTCGCGAGATCCCAGTCGGCTCCCCACATGTAGGTGACCAATCCCAGCCTCATTGTTTGTCCTCTTCAATTCGCCGGCGAGATTCAGACTGCCAGAAGGTCTTGAACCGTAATCAGGATGTCCAATTGATCGAATTTCTTTTTGAGACGAATTTTCAGTCGTTCCAGATATCGAAGGAGCTGGTCTTCGGTTTGGCCTTGAAAGTCCATCATGGTCAATACAACCACGCGCTCCTGGTAGACTTCTTCGCCGAAATGCCAGACGCCCTGCAGCGGGAACTGCCGCTGCGTCGACGTGACGCCGCCGAACCGCGATCGAAGCTCGGCCTGCAATCTCAGGTATTTTGAGTCGGCAATCGGCCGACCGTCGTTGTACTCGAGCGGCAGGTAAATCTCGACGCGTCTAACGGGACGAGGCACGACGCGGGCTCAGCTTGCCAATTGGACCGGATTTTACGACCTCGTACGAAAAGCCGCGCTCGTCCAATAGCTCGACGTGCGCCGGCAACACTTCGTAGACAGGGTCGGCGGCGATGAGCCGCACGGGTGCGATTTCGATCATCGCGCGCCAGGCTTTGCCCCATTGCCGTTTTGGAATACGCACGGCCAGCATCGGTACATCTCCGCAAAATGCCAACGACGCCATGCTACCAGCGGAACAAGGCCGTTCCCCAGGTCAGCCCCGATCCAAAACCGCTCAGCAGCAACGTGTCGCCGCGATGAATCCGGCCCGCCTGGAACGCCTCGTCGAGGGCGATCGGGATCGAGCCTGCCGACGTGTTGCCGTATTTATGCAAGTTGTTGAAAATCCGATCTTCGGGAAGTCCCAACTGATCTCTGGCGGCGTTGATGATGCGAATATTGGCCTGGTGCAGGACATAAAGGGAGACGTCGTGCACGCTCATTCCGGTTTTCGCCAGCACCAAATCAATCGTGTCGGTAACGAGATTGACGGCCCATTTGAAGACGTTTCGTCCGTCCATCCGCATATATTGCAAGCCTTCGTCGAGATCGGCATGCGTCGGCGGACGACGCGACCCGCCGCTGGGCCGGTCGAGCAGTGCGCCGCCGCTTCCGTCAGCGCCGATCTGATAGCACATCAGCCCCTGATGGGGGTCTCCCGAGGCCAAAAGCACCGCGCCCGCGCCGTCGCCGAACAGGGGAGCGGTCCGCTGATCCTGCGGGTTCGTGATGCGGCTGTTGCAATCGCCGCCGATCACGAGCGCCAGGCGGCTGTTGCCGGTGGCGACGTATTGGGCTGCGGTGACGAGGGCATACATGAATCCCGCGCAAGCGGCCTGTACATCGACGGCCGCCGCGTCGAGATCGAGCTTGTCTTGCACAATGCACGCGGTCGATGGAAACGAAAAATCCGGAGTGAACGTGCCCACGACCACCAGATCAATTTCGGTCGGATTGACGCGCGCCGCACGAATCGCCTTGCGAGCCGCCTCGACGCACAGGTCGCTCGTGGCCTGTTCCGGGCGGGCCTGCCGGCGCGCCTCAATGCCCGTGCGCTGCGTGATCCAATCGGCATCGAAGCCGAACCGCGCTGCCAGCTCTGAGTTCGTCACCACCGTGTCAGGCACGTACGACCCGCACGATACGATTTGAACTCCCAAAAGCGACCGGGTGCGCCGACTAAAACGGCGGCCTCCAGCCGTGGCCGGAGTGCGCTGCGGAATTTCGCGAGGGCTAGGCACTGTTGCGTTCGACGAAACGGGCGCGGCCGCCACAGCCGTGCCGTGGGATATGTTTTCAAAAGACATGACTCGAATTTCCACCGGGAGTCGCATGGCGGCAATCATGCCGCCACCGAAGCGCATAACTCGACAGCCGGTTTCCGCGTCGACCCACGCAGACACCGCTGCCGAACAAAACCGTTGCGTCTCCCTGGGGTGGCCACCCCAGCCTCCCTGTGGCATGCGCCGGTTTCGGCACACCGTGACCCCAAGTCCAGGTGAGTATACCGAGTCGAACAAAATCCTACCAGCGAAATTCCAGACTGATTTTTTCCCTCGCGCGATCTGGAAAAACTCAAAGGATGAGTTGCCGCTCGATGCACTTGCGTCACAATCGAGATTAGAATTCGTGATGCCCTGCCGGGCACCGCTTCAGGGGCTTGCAGAGATCTCTCCCAAACGCGAGTATTCTACAGATGTGCTTACTGGGCATTGCATTGCGACAATTTTCGGGCTTCCCGCTCATGGTGCTGGCCAATCGTGAGGAGCTCTATGCTCGGACCTCAACAGGCCCGCAAATCACGCCGCGACACGAAGCCGTTCCGGCCTGGATCGGGGGCATCGATCGGCTCGCCGGAGGAACCTGGTTGGGGATCAATGAGTTTGGGCTTGTTGTTGGCGTCACAAACCGCGAGAAAAAAATGCCGCCTGCAAGTCCTCCTTCGCGCGGGCTGTTATGTCGCTCACTCTTGGCGCAAAAGGACAGCAGAAGCGCGGCGCAGTCCGCATGGCGCGAGCTCGACACCAATCGCTATGCGGGCTGTAATTTGCTGATGGCTGATCGTGACGGCGGCGTTCTCGTTGAAGCCGGAGACGCGCTGCGTTCGACGGAACTCGGCGACGGCTTGCACTTGATCGCGAACGGGGCCTTGAACGATCCTGATGACTTGCGCATCCGTCGCGTGCGGGGTGAATTTCTGCGCGCACGGCCGTCAGGCGCCGACGAATGGTTTCAGGCGGCGCGATCGATCTGCGGAATGACAGCCGATGGAAGCGAGCCGCCAATTTGTCTCGTCGGCCGCGACCGCGGCACTGTCTCGTCGACCGTATTCGGGCTTGGAGAACCGTTGGGGATTTCGCAGTACTGGTTTGCTCCGGGTTCCCCGGTCAGCACGCCCTTCGAAAACGTCAGTCCCCTGCTCGTGCAACTTTTCGCTTCGGAGTCGGTCGTGGGCAACCCGCGCGCTCATGATCCGCATGTCGATATCGGGCCCCCCGACGATTCTCCCGCACGGCGCGCCATCGCGCAACACATTGCCGGCAAAGCGGCAGAATTCCATTTCCCGGAACCGTCTACCGATTCGCCTTACCGGATCCTGCTCCGCGGACCGTGGGAAT
>DATGKC010000231.1:0-2124 GCA_035294845.1 Planctomycetaceae bacterium
GTGCCTTAAGACGCGGCGTTTTGATACGACCGTTCCCGCGTGTTTTTATGACGCGGTGCACGATGTGGCTTCGGAAAATGGCGACTTGGCGGGACTTATGAATCAGCTTGGCGGTCAAGACGGCATTCGAGCGTTGATGAACGAATTCGAAGAGGCGCCCGCACCGCCCAATCGGTCCAGGCGAGCGGCCGTCAATCTTTTGGCCGCCTGGCACTTGGGCTGGCACGATGACGCGCGCCGGCGTTTCGACTCGCTGCCGGAACCGATCGACGATTACCTCTTCAACCTGTGGCAGGTCGATCGGGAATTTTTGCGCTATGATCTGGGAAACCCGCTCAACAGCGCCGGCGCTCTACGGGCTATGCAGCGGGCCGCCACTCTCATCCAGAGCGAGCGCCCCATCGGTTCGTTCGCTGTCTCGGCCGATGGAACGAGCGTGGCATTCGGCAGCGCGCAGATCGAGCAACCGCTGACGTTGTGGAACGCCTCGACTGGCAAACTTCATTCACTCGATGTGGTCAACAACAATCTCTCCATCTCGCTGCTGCGAGTCTCTCACGATTCGAAGAAGTTGGCCGCTTTGCAGCAAACAGCGCCGCCCACCACCGGGCAGGAAACAAGCTGGTCGAGCACGATCACGGTTTGGACGCTCCCAGAGTCGGCAGGGCGAATCGTACTCGAGCCGGGTCGCGAGAGCGTCTGGTCGCTTTGCTGGCTCCCCGACGGCCGGCACTTGGCGCTCGGCCTGGCATCGGGCCGCGCCGCGATATTGAGCGTCGAAACAGGGCACATGCAAGCGGCCACGCCGCCGGCAGGCTCGATGGCCTTGAGCGTGGCAGCGGCTTCCCAGGGACGGGCGCTCGCCGTGGGACTCGCGAATGGCGCGATCAAGATGTACGAGTTGCCGGCGGCAGCCGACCTCGCCGTGGCGAAGCGACCGCTGCTGCTGAAGCACTCGGGCGGTTTCGAGAAGCACATCAAGGGGGTCGAGGCCGTTCAATTCTCGGCTGATGGAAAGACGCTGGCCTCGTCGAGTCAAGGCGATCGATCGGTCTGGCTGTGGGATGTCAAAAGTCGAGCCGCGCTTCATCGCCTGGAGGGACGGCATGCGGTCTTCGCGCCGAATGGGCGCAAACTGGCGACAGCCGGGGGCGCGGCGCTGCGCCGGCAAGCCGCTTTGTGGGACGTCAGGACCGGTCGTGCGGATAAGCGAATGGCCTGCCCCGGCGACAGCGAGCTGATCGACGTGGCCTTCACTCCCGACAGCAAATTCCTGCTGGCTTCGACCGCCGACGGGACGGTCTACGCCTGGCAGGCCGACGACGGCGATTGATTTCAATCGTCCTGCCGTGTTCAGTACGATTCGATATCATCCGGTTCGACATTGAGCGCTTCTGCGATTAATCTCAGGGTTTTTCCGTGTGGCTTTTCTGTCTCTCCGCGTTCAATTCTTGCAATCGTCTTTGCGGCTACCCCCGGAAAATTGTTTCTGGACAATCCTCGAAGTAATCGCAAACGGCGCAAAGATGAACCAAATCCTTGCTCGTTTTTGACTCGCTGCCTGTTGAACCAACGCCGATATTCGGGATCAATTCCGAAAAGCACCGAATGGGTCGATGCTTCATAATCGCCAAATATCACTCCCTGCCCGTAGTCACCCAACTTAAATCGGTCGAAATTCGGAACGGAAGGCCCGGCAGTCCGGAAAAATGAAAGTGGTAGCACAAATTGGCGCAAATCGCCTCGAATGAGCGTCAGAGTCTTGGTCGATTTATCAACGATCCCGCCAATGAAGAGACGTCCTCGACTCTCACTCGCGAGCACCTCGGCCAATTGTTTCGCCGGCAACATTCTGAACTCCGGCACGTAGCCCACGACCGTTCGAAACACGCTCTGCAATGGCGGGAGAATCGTGCGTTGAGTCGAATTCTTGAGCAAGACCAAGTTTCCAAGACTTCGTGCAACTCCGTGAGCTGCAGGCGGACGAGTCGATACGGCTTGCACGAGCGGCTTTGTCCATTTCGTTTGCATCATGATCCACACACTCTCCTTCGACGCCATTTCAATTGCGGCGTCGAGTTGGCTGTCATCCGACACAGAATGAATTCGATGCCCTGCCAACTG
>DATGKC010000232.1:0-3594 GCA_035294845.1 Planctomycetaceae bacterium
CGAGCGTGCCGCCGAACGCCCCCGATACCTTTCACACCTTCGATCAATTCGATGCGACAAACAACTTCTACGGCGGGCAACTCGGAGCCCGCGCCGCTTTCGACAACGGACGCTTGTACGTGAACGCCACCGGCAAGGTGGCCTTGGGAGCGACCGTCGAGACGGTTGGGATTCACGGCGGGACGCTGACAAATGCTCTTTCAAGCAGCGGCACGCTGGTCGCTTATCCCGGCGCCTATTTTTCCCAACCGACCAATATCGGAACGCAAAGCCGCAGTCAATTCGCCGTCGTTCCGGAAGTGGACCTCAATTTCGGCGTGCGAGTGAGCCCCTGGGCCAGCTTCATCGTGGGCTATTCGTTTTTGTACGTCAGCTCGGTCGCCAGGCCGGGCGATCAACTCGACCGGGTAATTAACCCGACGCAGGCTCCGGCAATCACAGGCATTGCTCCAGGAAGCCTGGTAGGAATGGCGCGCCCCATGCAGGTCATGCGCGACACCGATTTTTGGGTGCAAGGACTCAATTTCGGGCTCGAATTGCGCTACTAAAGCAATTTGTCAAGATATTCCGAAGATTCCGTTCGTAACGGCCGATGTATATTAGGCGTCGGCAGGAATCGATTCCGGAAAGCTGACCGGCGGTAGCCCAGTTTCCCTCACTTCCTCAATTCCTCAATTTGCACGAGGAAAATCGTCGAGAGGCGCCATGAAGCTGAACATTTTTTCGACCAAAGCCTGGCTGCTGGTGCTGGGATGTGCCGCGGTTTGCTCGAGTACGGTCGGTTGCCAGACGACCATCGGAGGCCAGACCTTGCCGTCGGCGTATTATCTGAAGGATGATTTGCAGTACTTCCCGGCAGGCCCGGAATTCAGGCTCGCCCGGCAGGTGCAGGCCCTCGACGAATATAAGCTCCGCCAGCAGGGAGGGATGGCCCCCGAAGAAGGACCGTGAACCACACCCGGAAAGACAATCTTCGACCGGGCGTGAGACTGCCGCGTCCGTCCGCTCGGCTCGATCTCGTTAACTTCGTTCGCCCCTTTCAGCGCCAAAACCTCGCGGTTTAATGTTCTGAATGGGGCGACGGGGGGGACGAAACCCTTCGCGGCCGTCGAATTCCCCGGCGCGATTCTGGCGTCGCGCCCTGTGAATTCGCCGGCTTGCGGAGGGCCTTTTATTTCTTTGCATGCGGATTGCGTGCGGGAATTGCGCGGGGCGTCAAATTCGCTTCGAGAGCCACTTCGCCAGCCGCGCGAGCGCGGGGCTGATATCGGCCGGGTCGAGGTGGATGTTCAGCAGGCTGAATCTGTCGCGATTCGCCAGTGCCGCTCGCAAGGCCTTTTCGAGGTCGCCTTCGGTGCGAACTTCGAACCCCCAGCCGCTTCCCAGCAAATCGGGCAGGCGGTGATATTCCCAATTGGGAATGTCGTTGAACGGACCTTCGTGCAGAAATCGCTCGGTGCCGTAGCCTTTATTGTTGAGCACCAGGACGATCGGGTTGAACCCGTGCTTCATCGCCGTCGATAGCTCCAGGCACGTCATCTGGAATGCCCCGTCCCCCACGAGCACGATGGGCCGCAAGGCGCGATCGGCAAACTGGGCGCCCAGAGCTGCGGGAATCGCGAATCCCATCGACGTGTAATACGCGGGACTGATGAACTCAGTGTCGCGGTAAATCGAAAGCTCGGCGGCGGCGAACAGGCAATCGCCCACGTCGGCCACAACCACCATGTGCTCATCGAGCAGCTCATTGATGCGGGCGAACAACCGGTGCGTCGTCATCTTGGCATCCGGTTCAAGCGCGAACTTCGTTTCTTCGCGCCGGCATTGAGCGGGAATTGCGCGCCTGGGCGGCGACAGATCGGCCTTGATGAGCCCTTTGACGAAATCGGACAGCAAAACTTCGTTGAAATGATGATGGCGGATTTGCAACAGGTCGCTGGTCACGTAGATGCACTTGCCGATTTCAAGCTTGGCCGTGTAGATCCCCAGGTCGATGTCGGTCATGAACGTGCCCAGGAGAATGATGCAGTCGCTGTCTTCGACGAACTTGCGAACGGCATCGCGGCACATGGCGCCTTCATAAATTCCCAGATACAGAGGATGCCTCTCGCTGACGACCGATTTGCCGAGCAATGTCGCGCACATGGGAATCTGGTGCTTTTCCGCCAGTTTCACGACTTCGTCGCCCAGGCCGAAGCGGTGCATTTCGACGCCGGCGATGATGATGGGACGCTCGCAGGCGTTGATGATCTCGGTCGCTTCGCCGATCGCTTCGCGGAGCGCCAGCCGATCGCTGGCAGGTTTCTCTTCGCTGGGTTTGTAAGGATAGAGGCACTTGGCGCGGACGCGGTCGCGAGGAAGTTCCAGGTACACAGGACGCTTGTAGCGGTCGCAGGCGGCAAGACAGCGGTCGATCTCGCGGAACGCGGTCAGCGGGTCATCGAGCGAGGCCGAGGCGACGGTGATCTTTTCAAAAACTTCCCTTTGCGTGTTGAAGTCGCGAACGCGGTGGTGCAATAGCGGGTCGCTGCGCCGCTCATCGACGCCGGGGGCGCCGCTGATGACGACGACGGGCGACTTTTCGGCATAGGCGCCGGCAATCGAGTTGCACATGCTCAGCCCCCCCACGCTGAACGTGACGCACACCGCCCCCATGCCGTGCACTCGGGCATAGGCATCGGCCGCAAAGCCGGCGTTGTCTTCGCGCGTGCAGCCCACGACGATCACGGGGCTTTCTTCGAGCATCGCGTAAAACTGCAAGACGAAATCGCCCGGAATGCCGAACACGTGCTCGATGCCGTAGTCCTGCAGCCGCTGGATCAGGTATCCGCCGATCGTCTGTTGTTGCGGGCTGTCGTTGCGTGAGATGCGGGGTTTGGCGACTTTTCGGGAGCTGGCTTTCCGAAGCGTCATTGCGACTCCTTTCGAGGTCGAAGCCGGTATTCCAAGGCTGAATTTCGGACCGGCGAGGCATTGTAACGACCGCCGCGGCAGAGGGATACGCCGGGGCAGACCAGCACGCCAGGGCGGCTTTTTTGAACTCGAAAAAAAAATTCCAAGTGGACGTGACAATCATGAAAGCAACGTGTATAAATTAGTCGATGTTTATGGTTTGTATCAGGAATGTCGATTAGGAATGTCGGAAGCAGGGTTGTCGAAATTCACCCTCATCCGAATTTTCAACCACTTCGCCCGATGAAAAGGAGACCATGATGAAACGCTTTTCGCTGCTGGTGGCTGTGGCTTCTGGTTTGTTGCTCGCGACCGTCCAAGCTGCCGACACCGTGAAGCTGGACGGAGTCAAATGCATCGTCAACGCGAAGGCCGACGCCAAAGCCGACAAGACCCGCGATTACAAGGGGGGCAAGGTCTACTTCTGCTGCGACAATTGCCCCAAGGCCTTCGACAAGGATGAGAAGAAATTCTCGACCAAGGCCAATGCGCAGCTCGTGGCAACCGGCCAGGCCAAGCAGCACAAATGCCCGCTTTCGGGTGCCGACCTCAATAAAGACACCGAGATCAAGGTAGGCGGCGCCAAAGTGCAGTTCTGCTGCAACATGTGCACGGGTAAGGTCGAAAAGGCCACGGGCGACG
>DATGKC010000233.1:0-8029 GCA_035294845.1 Planctomycetaceae bacterium
TCGAAGCCGGGCACGCCGCCAATGCGCGGGCCGTGGATCTGCCGATTGCCGGGCTCCTCAAAGACCTAAAATCGCGCGGACTGCTCGACGAGACGCTGGTCGTCTGGGCGGGCGAGTTCGGCAGGACGCCCATGGCTCAGGGGGCCAACGGCCGCGATCACAATCCGTTCGGCTTCACGATCTGGCTGGCCGGCGGGGGAATACGCGGTGGCACGATCTTCGGCGCTACCGACGAATACGGGTACTACGCCGTCGAAAACAAGGTCCAGATTCACGATTTGCACGCCACGATCTTGCACCTCTTGGGAATCGACCACAAGCGGCTCACCTACCGCTTCAGCGGCCGCGACGTGCGCCTCACCGACGTCTACGGTGAAGTGATCGAAGACATCCTGGCGTGAGTCCGAATTGCTGGAATTCAGGCCTCAGCCTGCGCAACTTGGCGCTGACAACGACGTGCCCGCCCAATCAAACGTGCCGTCGGAAATGGCAAGTCACCCGCAAAATGCGTCACGACCTGCCGCCAATCGCGCGGGAAATTCGGGGCGGACCAGGATATGATGGCAGTACGCATGGACAAGTCGCAAATTCCAGGAGAGCTCGAACGTGGTGAAGGCGTGGGGCGGGAGATTCGAAGGGCGTACTGATCCGCGGGTCGAGAAGTTCACCGAGTCGATCAGTTTCGACGCGCGCCTGGCCGCGGTCGACATCCGCGGGTCGCAGGCGCACACCCGCATGCTGGCCCGCGTGGGGCTCGTTACCGCCGCCGAATGCGAATCGATCTGCACGACCTTGGAAAAAATCGGAGAAGAGATCGCCCGCGGCGAGTTCGAGTTCAAGATCGAGCTCGAAGACATCCATATGCACATTGAGACGGCGCTGATTGCCCGCCTGGGCGACGTGGGTCGCAAGTTGCACACGGGACGCAGCCGCAACGATCAGGTGGCGACCGACCTCAAACTCCATGTGCGCGACGCGCTCGATGCGATCGATGGCCAGCTCGCCGCGCTTCAGGCCGCATTCGTCGAACGCTGCCCGGGCGACCTGGACGTGGTCATTCCCGGCTACACGCATTTGCAGCGGGCGCAGCCGGTGCTCGTCGTGCATTACTGGCTGTGCTATTGCGAAAAATTTGAGCGCGACCGCCAGCGACTGGCCGATTGTCGAAAGCGGGTGAACATTTCGCCGCTGGGGGCCGCGGCGCTGGCCGGCACGTCGCTCCCGATTGACCGCGAATATTCGGCGCGGCTTTTGGGCTTTTCGGCTCCGGCCGCCAACAGTCTCGACGTGTCGAGCGATCGCGATTTTGTGATCGAATTCGCCGGCCACCTGGCGCTCATCGCCGCCCACCTCAGCACCTGGGCTGAAGAATGGATTTTGTGGTGCACGAGCGAATTCGGTTATTTGAAATTGCCCGACGCTTACACCACGGGCAGCTCGATCATGCCGCAAAAGCGCAACCCCGACGTGCTGGAGCTGGTGCGGGCGAAATCGGCGCGGGTGATGGCTGCCGTGCCTCAGCTTCTCATCCTGGTGAAGGGATTGCCGTTGGCGTACAACCGCGATTTGCAGGAAGACAAGATCGCGCTGTTCGACGCGATCGACACGATTTCCGCCTGCTTGGAGCTGGTGCCGGCCATCGTCCAAGGCGCCGAGCTCAACCGCGAACGAATCGCTGAGCGGCTTGATGATGGGTTTCTTGACGCCACGACGCTCATGGAATATCTCATCAAAAAAGGAATGCCGATGCGCTCGGCCCATGAGGCGGTGGGAAAACTGGTGGCGAAATGCGAGACGCAAAGATGTCGGCTGGCCGATCTGCCTCTGGCCGATCTTCAGGCCGCATACCCGCGCATCGACGCCGATGTTTCGCAGGTGTTAGGCGCGAAAAACGCCGTCGGCGTACTCCAGAGCTTTGGCTCCGGAGGGCGAGAGTCGGTCATGGAACAACTTGCTCAATGGCAAAAACGATGAGAGCCGCTCGCGAAACCGGCTTCGCAATCGCTGATTCGTCATTAATCGGAGAGAAAGGACAAACATGTCCAAACGGCATTCGGAGACGATTGATCGCCGGGGTCTATTGAAGTTGTCGGCGGGATTATTCGCAGTCGGCAGCCTGAATCGTGCGGCGGCCGACGAGAGGCCCAAAGTCGTCAAACCCAGGGCCACCTCGGGGGACAGCATCGCCGAGCCCGATTGGGAAGAGCGGCTCACCATCACCGTGGGCCCGAAACAAGCGCAACTCGTGGGAGACAACGACAAAGTTTTGCAGGCGGCCGTCGATTATGTCGGCAGGTTCGGGGGTGGAACGATCCATATTCTGCCCGGACGCTATCACCTGCGCAACGCCGTCTATTTGTCGTCGAATGTTCGCATTCTGGGAAGCGGCGATGATTCGGTGCTGGTCAAGGAACCATCGGTCAAGACGAAACTGGCGGCCGATTCTGACTGGTACGACCAGGAAATCACGCTTGTCGATGCCAAGGGATTTTCGGTCGGCGACGGGGTGTGCTTGAAGACGAAGAACCCGCACAATGGCGGAATCGACGTGGCCAAGCGCACGCTGGTGGCCCGATCGGGGAACCGCTTCAAGCTCGATCGGGCGCTGCGGCAGAATTTTTGGGAGATGGGCGATTCCACCTGCGCGTCGCTCTTCCCGCTCTTCTCGGGTGAGGATATCGCCGACGTGGTCATCGAGAACGTGACGCTCGATGGGAATAAAGCGAACAACGAAAACCTCGATGGCAACTACGCCGGCTGCGTTTTTCTGCAAGACTGCAACCGCGTCGCGATGCGAAAGGTGACGGCCCGGAATTACAACGGCGACGGGTTGAGCTGGCAGATCTGCCACGACGTAGTCATCGAGAACTGTCATAGCCATGATAATACCGGGCTTGGCCTGCATCCGGGGTCGGGATCGCAGCGGCCCACGATCGTGAGCAACGTGGTCGAGCGCAACGACATCGGCGTCTTCTTCTGCTGGGGAGTAAAGTTCGGACTGGCCGAAAAGAACCGCATCGACTCGTGCGCAAGCTATGGCATTTCGATCGGCCATCGCGACAACAACAACCTCATTCGCGACAACGACATTCTGGCCAGCGGAAAAGTCGGCGTCCTGTTTCGCCCCGAGCGAGGAAAGTCCTTCGCGCCGCATCGCAACCGCGTCGAGAATAACCGCATTGTCGACTCTGGTCCTGAAGAGGGAGTGGCCATCGACGTGCAGGGAGAGACTAACGAAATCGTCCTGGCCCGAAACGAAATTCGAGAGTCGCGGATGCCCATGAAGCGCATCGGCATTCGCCTGGGCGCGCAAACCGGAGAGGTTGAGCTGGTCGAGAACAAAATCGAAGGCCTGGCGGTCTCCGTGTCGGATCTGAGAAAAACGTGAGTTTAGCCCTCTGAATACTCACGAATTCAGCTACGGCGTGCCAGAAAATTGCAAGCCGTGTCGTGGTGCGCCCCGTATGCTACTCGTGCGGCGGTGTTTTCCGGACTGCCGGACGCCAATCTCAAGGGCATCGACGTACGCGAACAGCAGCTCTTCGAGCGCTCGTCGGTCCATTCATCTCGCCGGTGAATCATCGCTATGTGATCAAAACGCGATCGGCGGGATAAGGGCTAATTATGCATTCGCAGATTCGCAACTGTCGATGCATAAAGGTCGCGCGGGACGTGCATAAAGTTAGCTAATCTGTAAGCTATTGTGCACTGACGACTTACGTCAAAAATGAGCAATGAGAAGCGTCGTGACATCCCGTCTTGTCAGTCGGCCGCGCAGCGTCGTGGATGCTCCATAACTATTTTTCTGACTCCAATTTGCGCTGCCTTCAGGACGCGGCGCGGTGAAAAACAATTGCTGGCGTTTTATGCACTCCAAGTATATGCATGGAAGAGTTTCGATGTGAGTCGATCGGGAGGGCAAGGCATCGCGAACGACGCTTGGAAAAATTCGCTAAATCTTCTGTTTTGTCAAAAAAAAGAGGATCAATCGAGTGAGCTTGGGGTTAATTTGAAGCTGCGCTGAAATCAAAGCGAGCCGACGACCTGCCCGCAACCATCGTGAATGCCGACAACGTTGGAGGAATCAACAATCCGCAAGAGAGCACCGCGTCTAAGGCTCAAGCCGACGACGTATTGAGCGCTTTTCTCGCGCCCTGCCGGCTGGAGTGTCGGCGCATTCAGACGTGGAGGTTTGCGTCTCCCTGGGGCCTGGAGTTTCGCAAAGCCGGTCCGGCTTTTGTGATCGTGCTGGAAGGTGGCTGTGTGCTGCGCGTCGCGGGGATGCCCGACGACCTGACGATCCGCGCCGGCGACCTCGTCGTGTTCACCCGCGAAAACCAGTTTGTGCTGTGTGATCGAGTGGGAAGCCGTCTCACCGACGGAGATCGCATGATCGAGGCGTCGGCCGGCACGCCGTCTGAGCTACATCTGGGAGGCGCCGGACCGGCCAGCCGCCTGTTGTGGGGCGGCTTCGGAACGGCCGACGACTACACGCGGCACGCATTTTCGCTGTTGCCGCCGGTGCTCTTGGCGCGCGGCGAAGGGCCCGGATCGTCATCGGGGCTGGAACCGATCGTGCGCGTGCTGCTGGAGGAAATCGACGAGAGGCGGCCGGGGGCCGAATTGCTGCTCAACCAGGTGCTCCACGCGCTGTTGGTCTACGGGCTGCGCGCGACGCCGCTCACGCTTCCGGAGTCGCAAGCTCTGGTTCCCGCACTGGGCGTCCCGGGATTGGGGATGGCCGTCGCGGCCATTCACGCCCGTCCCGAGCACGATTGGAGCGTGCGCGCGCTGGCCGAAACCGCGGGCTTGTCGCGCTCGAAATTCGCGATTCAGTTCGTCGAGGTCTTGGGCTGCCCGCCATTTGAATATTTACGCGACGTGCGAATGAGGCTGGCTTGTCGCCTTTTGCTCGAGACCGATTGCGGAATCAAAGAGATTACGGCCAAAGTCGGCTATGCGACCGAGGCGTCGTTCAGCAAGGCTTTTGCACGCTGCTGTGGCTGCGCGCCGGGCTTTTATCGCCAGCAGAAATCGACGCAACGGGTCAGCCAGAACTCCCACCCGTCCTAAAATGATGCGCGTTCGTCCCAGACGGCCCAACTCCTGTTGACGATCAAGCATCGAATCGCGTATCAAACGCACCGCAATTCCCGCTTGCACGATCACCATTCTCCAAGTGGAGCCTGCCGGAACGGCCGACAATCTCGGTGCTTCCGGTTCGCATCCCTCCGTTGACCCACCAATACCGCTCCTCCGGACGAGAGGCCATGTCGCAGACGATCGTCTGCCGGCAGCCGCGCCGGCCCGCGCGCCTGGACGCCGACCGGGTGAGCTGTGCGCCCTCCCGGGGCCCGCGCGTGCGGCGGGGTATGGCCTGGGTCGCGATGTCGGCTCTCGCGCTGTGCGGAATTTGCGGGCCCGCGGTTGGCGACGACTCGGAGAGCGAAAACTCGACCGCCGACTATTATCAGGGATCGGGCGTTCTATTGCGGGCGGCCCACAACGAGGGGCAAGGGGTTCCGCAGATTCTTTCGATCACGCCCATCGAGCTCTTTCCGTACGTGATCGACGATGCGCAGCTCATCTTCAGCGACCTCAGGTTCTTTCCCACCAATGACCTGACGCTGGGAGGCAACGCCGGCTTCGGATACCGCTACTACAGCGAAGGGCTCGATCGCGTATTCGGCATCAGCGGTTGGTACGACGGCGACAACACGCGGCGAGTGTTGTTCCAGCAATTGGGGCTCAGCCTCGAGTCGTATGCCGGGCCGTTCGATTTTCGCTCGAACCTTTACCTGCCCGTGGGCCCAACCCAGCGGCAAACCGCACTCAGCCTGATTGGCAATTCGACGCATTTCGTGGGGGACAACGTGGTCTATGACCAGTTCCGGTCGTGGTACGCGGCGATGAAGGGCTTCGACATGGAAGCCGGAATTCCCATTCCCGGCGAATTCGCCCGAGATCGCGGCATTCGCATTTACGGCGGCGGCTACCACTTCGTCGACAACCAGGGAGACAGCATCACGGGGGGATCGGCCCGCGTGCAAGCCAACCTGATCGCCGGATTGGACGCGCAGGTGCAGGTCACGTACGACAATTTTTTCCAGACCCGCGCGTTCGTTGGAATTTCTTACACGTTCGGCGCGCTCCACCGTTCCGAGATGAAACAATCGACCGCCTACGGCCGCATGGGCGAACATGTGACGCGCAACTACACGGTGGTCGCCGAGGGGCACAATCAATTGGAGCACCTGACGGCCATCGACCCGGCCACGGGCAGTCCCTACACCTTCGCTCACGTATCGAGCTCGGCGGCGCCCGGCGGAAACGGAACGATCGCCAGCCCCTTCCAAACCATCCTGGCGGCTCAGTCGGCAAACCGCGACATCATCTTCGTGCATGCCGGAAGCGTTTTTAGCGGCGGGCCGGGAATCGTTCTCAACGCGGGCGAACGAATTCTGGGCGATGGGCAATCCGTCCAGCATTTTATTCGCGTCCCGCAACTGGGCTCGTTGCTTTTGCCGCAGTCGGCCGGCAACCTTCCGGTCCTCAACGGTTCGGCCGGCGACGCGGTGGTGCTGGCCAATAGCACCGAATTCAGCGGCTTTTCGATCACGAACGCGGCCGGCAACGCGATCGTCGGCAACGGCGTGCAGAACGTGATTCTGAACAATATCGCGGTGATGAACCCGGGCGGCGACGGCATTCGACTGGTGAATACCGCGGGACCCGTTTCGATCACCAACAATTTCATCGCCCATTCAATGGGTTCGGGCATCAACATCGAGGGCGGGTCGGGTCTGATCAACTTTTCGGGGACGACCGTTTCAGGCGCATCGGGCGCCGCGGTGTTGATCAACAATCTGGCCACCGCCGGAACGGTCACGTTCGACAACCTTTCCATCGATCACCGGCATGATTTGGGCCTGGAAATCGCGGGCCTCGCGGGGACCGTGAATGTGACCGGCACGGCGAACATTTCCAACGAAGCCGGCGCGACGAAATCGGCGCTCGACATCCGCAACTCGTCGGGGAACGCCAACTTCAATCAGGTGAACGTAAGCGGCGCGACGGGAGCGCCCGGCATCAATCTGCAGAACAGCACGGGAACGACTTCGTTTTCGACTTTGAACATCAGCAGCCAAAACGGCACGGCCCTCGCGGCCAATAATGGCGGGACCCTGGTCATCGATGCTGCCGTCAATAATGTCGTCAACGTCAACGCAGGCGGCAATATTTCGGCGGTGAACGGGACAGCCGTCGATATCCAGGGCACGGCACTCAACGTCAATTTGATGAGCGTTTCCAGCAGCAATGCGGCCAAAGGCATCAGCCTCGTCAATACGCCCGGGCTGTTCGCCATTTTCGGGAGCGGAACGATCGGCTCGGGGGGCACAATCCAAAACGACGCAACCGGCATTTACCTGCAAAATACCGGACAAGCCGGGTTTCAGTGGATGAACCTCAATGCCAACGGCCTGGGCATCCATGCTCAGAATGTCGCCGATCTGATCGTCTCGAATTCGGCGATCACGAATTCGACGAGTTTCGGCATCGACGCGCTCGACACGTCGAGTCTGTCGATTGCCAACTCGACGTTCTCAGGCAACGTGGGGGCCAACCTGCGCGCTCAGTTCGACCAGCTCGGCTCGTATGCGTATTCGATCACCGGAACGCAATTCATCTCGGGCACTTCGGACAACGTCGTGTTTAACGTGCTCAATGGAGCGCAGGGCGCGACGATGAACCTCACCGCTCAGGGCAACTTGTACACCAATACGCTGGCGGGAACAGCCGGCCTCAAAGTCAATTGGAACGGGGCCCTTTCGGCGACCGTCGACCAGTCTACGTTCAACATGAACGGCGGTTCCAACACGGGCGTCTTCATCAACAACGCCTCGACCACCGCGCTATCGACCATCGTGATGACAAACAGCGCCTTCACTTCGACGGGCGGCAGCGACACGGCCTTCCATCTCGTCACGGTCGGCGCATCGCAGTTGTTTGCGGCCGACGATCAAGTTCA
>DATGKC010000234.1:0-2886 GCA_035294845.1 Planctomycetaceae bacterium
GGCAGACACGCTGAACCGATACGTTCATTCTGCCGACTTTGCGCCATCACCTGAGCATTTACGGCGCTTTGGGATTCGCTCTCAGGGCTGATCGTACAGTGTTTAAATGCGTGATGCCGATGCGATATTAGGCAATCAAAGCCATTCTCACTCCCACTCGATTGTTCTAAGTGATGATAACGCGCTGATTTATCGGAGAAATATTTTCCGCGCGTGGCGAAGAACCGTCCCGTCGATCCGTCAGAAATTTGCACTCTTGAATTCAAAGGAGAATTTCGACGATCCGCGATTTGCTCGGTTTCGGGGACTATCGGCATCGATCGGTCGATTTTCGGTGCGCACGGCAAAAAAGCCGATCACCGCTTTGATAGCGGAAAAACCGTCAATCCCGCTGTTGGGCACGCGCGGCAGCGGCCCGATGGCTAAGCTCCGCCGCAACCTCTTGTTTGTTTCCGGCTGGAAGGTCGAACATGCCGGGGGTCCAGTGGTCATCGGGCAAGGCATCGCAGTCGGCCAGCGCCGCCGCCTCGTCGCCGAGTCGCGCATGGCAATCCGCCCGGATCAATGGACCCAAAGCGCCGGGCCATTCGTCAGGCTCCATCTGCTCGCACCGATCAAAACAGACAATTGCCTCTGGGTATCGTCCCATCGCGTGCAGAATTCCTCCTTTCGCCCGCTGCGCCACAAAATGATCTTCGAGAGCCAGCGATCTATCGAGATCGTCCAGGGCTAGGTCGAGCCGCCCGAGCCGCTTCCAGGCTTGATGTCTGCCAAAATAGGCCTTTGCGCTATCGGGATGTAGTTCGACACGCTTGTTCGTCAGTTCCCAGAACATTTTCGGATCAGTTCGGTATAATTGAAACTCACGGTCAATCTCTTCCTGCGTCAGTTCGTCGTTCATGGCGCGCTCATGCCGTCGGGTTTCCACCACATCTCTCCGACACCTGTCCCAAGACGCAACTGCGATAATCTTTTCCAGGCCCTGAATAGCCCGGCCGGAATTTTCCTTCGTCTTGCATTTTATCGCAGTAATCGTACGCGGCGGCCCATTCCTCGACGCATTCGGGGTCACGAGGAAAAGGGTTTGTGGGGAGCGGCGGTCGGCGGCGTTCCGCGCCCGGGAAATCGAATGGCAGCGGCGTTATTTCGCTCGGCGCTCCTGGAATTTCCCATGGTATCTCAGCGGGAACATCCCATGGGATGGTTACCTGTGCCGGGACCAGTGGCGGAGCAACCCTACCGTCCGGCTCCGGTGACGCGGCCCCACCATTTTCCCTGGCAGACGGGACGGGGGCCGGGGTCTCGGCTGCGTTTCCGGTCGTCCACTCGCCGCCGCCGGGCTGACCGGCTGGGATGCGGGGCTCGTCGGGGTTGTAATTGGCCTTGATGAACGGAGCCGCGAATGCCAGCTGCCTCAACCCCTCTCGGTCTAGACCATCGAGCGGGATGCGCAGGCCGACTATCTGGGCGAGAGCGATTTCTTGACCGTCGAGCGCCTTGGCGATACGGCGGCACTGCCCAAAGAGCCAGCCCGACTCCATGCCGTCCCTGAAGAGAAATTCCTGCAACGCCCCCGCTTCGCCGGGGCTGACGCAGCGATAGCCGTTGGCTGTTCGGCGCACGAGAATGCAATCAGGGCCGAGCATCGCGCCATCCGGATCGACTGTGATCCCCGTGCTGGCGGTTCCGCGCGGGCGGAGCCGCCGCATGACTTCGTACATCGTACCATCCGCTTTCGGAGACGGATGCCGTATAGAACAAAAAGAGTACAAAAGTCAAGCGAAATCTGAACCAGGCGCTGCTTGCCGTAGCCGCACTACGATAACCGGCACTTTTTCAAAGATTCCACGATGAGCCATACCTGCTAGCTAATCGCTAAATGCGTGCCTAAGAGGCCAGGAATTATCCTTCTCAGCGCATTTTCCAGAACAAAACCGCCTCTGGAAAAGACCGTCAGCGCTATCCGCTATACGTGACGGTCTTTTGGTTTCAGCTGGCGCTCATTTCAAAAAAGGCCGTCAGAAATACCGTCAATTTATCTACTGCCAAACGGCTCAACTCGCTCGACGTCTTGCTTATTCTTTTTGTTATTCAACGACTTATGTTGCTTCGCCGCGGGACCTAACAAATGCATCTAGACTGCCTCGCCGCATTCGTAAACTGTTGAATTACATCTATAATCTATCGTGAGCAGCCGCCCGTCACTCCCACTCGATCGTGCCGGGGGGTTTTGAGGTCACGTCGTAGACGACGCGGTTGATGCCGCGCACCTCGTTGATGATGCGGGTCGCGGTGCGGCCGAGCACCTCGTGCGGGAAGGGGTAGTAGTCGGCGGTCATTCCGTCGGTCGAGGTGACCGCACGCAGCGCGCAGACATTGTCGTAGGAGCGCGCGTCGCCCATGACGCCCACCGTCCTCACCGGTAGCAGCACGGCGAAGGCCTGCCAGATCTCGTTGTAGAGCCCGGCCTTCCTGATTTCGTCGAGGTAGATCGCGTCGGCGCGCTGGAGGATTTGCACGCGTTCCTTGGTCACCTCGCCGGGGATGCGGATCGCGAGGCCGGGCCCCGGAAACGGGTGGCGCTCGACAAAATGTTCGGGCAGGCCCAGTTCGCGCCCCAATTCGCGCACCTCGTCCTTGAACAGCTCGCGCAGCGGCTCGACCAGCTTCAGCTTCATCCGTGCCGGCAGACCGCCGACATTGTGGTGCGACTTGATCGTGACCGAGGGGCCGCCGGTGGCGCTCATCGACTCGATGACATCGGGGTAGAGCGTGCCTTGCGCGAGGAAATCGACCCCGCCGATGTGATGCGCTTCGGCATCAAACACATCGATAAAGGTCGAACCGATGATCTTGCGCTTCCGTTCGGGGTCGGTGATTCGGGCC
>DATGKC010000235.1:0-4487 GCA_035294845.1 Planctomycetaceae bacterium
GTATTCGATCGAGAGCCCCTTGTCGGACGTGACGATACGGCGGTCGCGATCGATGCCGTTCGCGCGATCGCCGATGTGCAGCTCGATCCCCTGCTCGCGATACCAGTCGAGATTGGCCAGCATCAGCGCTTTGGCGTTGCGGCTGGCGAAGAACGAAGTCAAGCCCACGCGGTCGTAGGCGGCGCGCGGCTCTTCACAAAAAGTGACGATGCGGTATTGCCGGCTGGCGTCGTTTTCAATCAACCGTTCGCAAAACCTATGCCCCACCATTCCGTGGCCGATGACCACGATGGTTTTCCGACCATCCAATTGAGAACTCATCGAGGGTTCCTTTGCAACTGGCGCGCCGCGGGGTTGCAGTTGGCGACAAGGGCGCCTGTCCAGGCGCTGCGATTTTCTCCCAAAATCAAACGGAAATTGGCCGGTTTTGGAAATCCGCAAATCGCTTTTCTCTCGATTTTGATCGGCAGACGAAAACGAATCGGATGCCCAAATTCTGCGCGACCGCGCATTATTAAATGGGCAGGCGCGACGCGCGTTGTATTAAAATTGTCGCCCTCCAGAATTCGCAGAAATCAGTGTGGCGGCAATTCGTTCTGACTCAAGGCTGCCGCGCTCCACGGATGATTGGCACGTTGCTTGCTCTACTGGTCGGCGTTCGCACGTTGATCGTGAGGAAGCGCGCTTGTTACCTCTTACGATCAACGGGTCATCGAGGCCGAGCAGATGCAACTTGCTTCCGTCGGCGGTAACGCAACCGGTTATGCACGTGTCATTGCGCGGTCGCCGCAGACATCAAAACCGTTCCTGAATGCCAGTCGTCGCCGATCTCGAATCTTCGCTGCCTCGCACGGCTGTCGCCCCAGAACGGGTCGGCGGGACGCTGGTCGATTGGTATTTGTCGGATCAGCAGGAGCTGACAGCCGTCGAGCGCTTCTCGCAAGCGCATCAAGCCGACACCTTGCCGCTTGAAGCGCGGCGTTACTCGGCCCTTCTTCCTGCAACGCCCCTCCAGGACGACCAGCAATATGCGTTCGAGGTCGACCTCGACGCGTGTTCGGGGTGCAAGGCGTGCGTGGCCGCGTGCAATTCGCTCAATGGGCTCGACGAATCGGAAACCTGGCGCGACGTGGGCCTGCTCTATGGAGGCAGCGATGCCGAGCCCTTTGTGCAGCATGTGACGACGGCGTGCCATCACTGCCTCGACCCGGCGTGTCTCAACGTGTGCCCCGTCGCCGCTTACGAGAAAGACGGCACGACCGGCATCGTCAAGCATCTCGATGACCAGTGCATCGGCTGTCAGTACTGCATTCTGGCATGCCCGTACGACGTTCCCAAATACAATCGGTCGCGAGGCATCGTGCGCAAGTGCGACATGTGCTCGAGCCGGCTCGCGGTCGCCGAAGCGCCGGCCTGCGTGCAATCGTGTCCCAATTCGGCAATCCGGATTACGGCGGTCTCGCGGGCTGCGGCGGCCGAGAGCTGCGAGATCGGCGCGTTCCTGCAAGGGGCTCCTGATCCGCAGCACACGCAGCCGACGACGCATTACAAGACCAATCGCGTCTTTCCCCGCAACACGTTGCCGGCCGATTACTACTCGGTTCATCCGGAACACGCCCACTGGGCGCTCGTCCTGATGCTCGTGTTTACTCAACTTTCGGTCGGCGCGTTTCTGGTCGATTTCGTGCTGGAGCGATGGCTCGAGCATCCGTCGCTTCGCGATGTTCGAGCGGTGCATGCCGGCACGGCGCTGTTCTTGGGCCTCGTCGCGCTGGGCGCCAGCACTCTGCATTTGGGCCGCCCGCATCTGGCATTTCGGGCCGTCATCGGCTTGCGCACGTCGTGGCTCAGTCGCGAAATTCTGGCGTTCGGCCTGTTCGCGCTGTGCGCGGTGCTCTACGCCGGATCGATCGGGCTGCCGGGCGCCAGTGCGGCGGCTTCTTCGACAGCGCAGACGGCCCTGGAAGTCGCCGTCGTCGTGACGGGCGTTTTGGGAATCGTGTGCTCAATCATGATCTATCACTGCACGAAACGTGCGCTTTGGAACGGCCCGGGCACGGCAGTCCGCTTTTTGCTGACGACCGTGATCTTGGGGCTTTCAACGGCGCTCGTGACGACGCTGATTGCGGCCCAGTCGGCTTCGATCGAAACGGCCGAGCAGGCGATCTCCGGCGTGGCGCGAAGCGTTTTTCCCGCCTTGATCGCCGCCACATCGGCCAAGCTCCTGTTCGAGGCGGCGCTGTTGGGCCATCTGCGCGCGAAGTCAAATACGCCGCTTAAACGCTCGGCCCGACTGATGGTCGGCGAATTGGCCAGGCCCGCCAAATGGCGATTCTCGCTGGGAATTGCCGGTGGAGTCGCCTTGCCGCTCGTGTGGATGTGGCACGACGGCGATGCTCCGGCAACGGCGCTCGTGGCACAGTTGATCGTCGCCGGTCAATTCGTCTTCCTGGCCGCGGGCGAGCTGTTCGAGCGGTTCCTGTTCTTCACGACGGCGGTCGCCTCGCGTATGCCGGGAGCTCTGCGAACGTGATCTTTCGCGACCTGGATGGGCCTTTGACGCGGGAACTGGCTCTGGCGCCGGGTGGGTTTGGCCTGGGGCAAGTGCCCGAGCGTCTGCGGCCCGACGGAACCACGACCATGGCGTGCGGATACTGTTCGATCGGATGTGGACTCAACATCCATCTGCAAGAAGGCCGGGCGGTCGGCCTTACGCCGGCCAGCCTCTATCCCGTCAATCTGGGAATGGCCTGTCCCAAGGGATGGGAAGCGCTGGCCGTCTTGAAGGCGAACGACCGGGCCACCGCTCCGCTCCTGAGAACCGAGGCGGGCCGGCTCCAGCCAGTCGACTGGCGAACGGCCCTGCGGACGTTTGTAGCGCGGCTGCGGGCGATACAGGCCGAATATGGGCGCGACGCCGTCGCTTTCCTCAGCACGGGGCAGATCGTGACCGAAGAAATGGCCCTTCTGGGGGCGCTGGCCAAGTTCGGCATGGGAATGATTCACGGCGACGGCAACACCCGGCAGTGTATGGCGACGTCGGTCGTGGCTTATAAGCAATCGTTCGGCTTTGATGCGCCCCCCTACGCTTACGCAGATTTGGAAGAATCGGACGTCATCATCCTGGTCGGCTCGAATTTATGCATCGCGCATCCCATTTTGTGGGAACGGGTGCTCCGCAACCCGCATCAGCCGCATATCGTTGTGGTCGATCCGCGAACGACGGAAACGGCGATACAGGCCCGCGAGCATTTCGCCATCCACCCCAAGTCTGACCTCGAGTTCTTCTACGGGCTGGCGCACATTCTGATCGCTGAGGGCTGGGTCGACGAAAGCTACGTCGCCGCGCATACGAATGGATTCGAAGAGTTTGCCGAATTCGTTCAAGAGTTCACTCCTGCGCGCGTGGCCGCCGCAACCGGCATTAATTCGGAGCGTCTACACGAATTGGCCCGCACGATTCACCAGGGAAAGCGTGTTTCTTTCTGGTGGACGATGGGAGTCAACCAGAGCTACCAGGGGGTGCGCACGGCGCAGAGCCTGGTGAACCTGGCGCTGATGACGGGAAATATCGGCCGGCCGGGGACGGGGGCCAACTCGATCACCGGGCAGTGCAATGCCATGGGATCGCGCCTCTTCAGCAACACGACCAACCTTCTGGGCGGGCGCGATTTCGAGAAGGCCGAACACCGCGCCGAGGTGGCGCGGCTTCTCAAAATCGACGAACGGAAGATTCCCGTCCGGAATAGCTGGGCCTATTCCGAGATCATTTCCGGAATTCTGAAGGGAAAAATCAAAGGGCTGTGGATCATCGGCACGAACCCGGCACATTCCTGGATCAATCAAAATCAGCTCAAAGACATTCTCGGCCGACTTGAATTCCTGGTCGTGCAGGACATGTACCACAGCACCGAGACGGCGCGGCTGGCCGATCTGGTGTTGCCGGCCGCCGGCTGGGGTGAAAAGGAAGGAACGTTCATCAACTCGGAGCGGCGGTTTGGCCTGGTGAAGAAAGTGGCGAGCGCTCCAGGGCAGGCTCTGGCTGACTTTTCCATTTTCAAGCTCATCGCCGATTCCTGGGGCGACGGTCTGGCCGAGATGTTTCGCGATTGGGATTGTCCCGAATCGGTGTTCCAGATCTTAAAGCGGCTCTCGAAAGGGCAGCCCTGCGACATCACCGGCATCGACAATTACCGCATGCTCGACGATCGAGGGGGAATTCAATGGCCCTTTGCGGCCGAGGGCCGGACCGATGAGCCCCAGCGCCGGCTTTTCTCTGACGGTCGGTTCTTTCACGCCGACGCTCGGGCAAAATTCATTTTCGAGCGGCCCGCAGCGATGCCGGAACCGCCGACGAATGAATTCCCCTTGATTTTGCTGACGGGGCGAGGCACCGCAGCGCAATGGCACACACAAACCCGCACGCAGAAATCGGCCGTTCTGCGAAAACTCTCGCCCCAAAACGTCTACGTCGAAATCAATCCGAC
>DATGKC010000236.1:0-11272 GCA_035294845.1 Planctomycetaceae bacterium
CTGACCCAGCGAACCAGCCACAGGCTGGTCAGGATGTGCCAACGGGGCATGAGCCGCAGAAGAAACTCGGGGAAGTACAGCCGCCCCCAGCGCTTGGTGTAGTGCAGCAGCATCTCGATGCAGGCATAGGCGCCGTCCACCGCGACGCAGCGAATCTCGGGGCACTCGGCGGCTGCGACGAGGGCCGCGCTGCCGCCGCGGCTGATGCCGAAGATTCCCAACGGCAAATCACGCAGATCGGCGCGGCCTTCAATGGCGCGGACCGCCGCGCGGACGTCTTCGACCTCGAATTCGGTGGCCCAGTGAATGGGAAAATAGCCCGGGGCGGCGCGGCTGTCGCCCTGATTGCGAAAGTCGAAAGTCAGCAAGTGAAAGCCCGCCGCCAACAGCCCCTCGCCATAGGAGAACGCCGACCAGCGATTCGAATTGAACTCGTGACAAAACAAAATCAATCCGCGCGGCGTCTCGTGGGACGTTCGCAGCAGGCTGCCGGCCAGCTCGACGCCGTCGCGCGTCGCGATGGTCAAAGGCTCGGCGGCCGGATCGGGGGGAAACAATTCGGCCTCCAGGGGAGGGCTGCTCTCAAAAATCGGAACGGCGCATTTCAACGCGAGGTACTGGAAATAAACTTCCAGCCCGAGCACGGCCACGATCGCGGTGATCAGGGCGATGGGACTCACGATGCGCTCCAACTCGATGCAGCAGGACCCACGAGCCGCAAAAACAAGCGAATGCCAAACCGCCTTAACCTTTGTAGGCGAAAAAAATCTGCAGGCGAAAAAATCAGCAGGCCGAAAAAATCAGAGAGATATTCTGGCCTCCGAACCCGAAGCTGTTTGAGAGCGCCGCGTCGACCCGGTGATCGCGCGCCGCGTTGGGCACGTAATCGAGGTCGCAATCGGGGTCGGGCGTCTCGTAATTGATGGTCGGCGGGACCACATGATCGCGAATGGCCAACAGGCAGGTGATGGCCTCGACGCTCCCCGCGGCGGCGATCAAATGCCCCATCATGCTCTTGATGCTCGACACGGGCGTGGCGTAGGCCCTCTCGCCGAATGCCTGGCGAATGGCCATCGTTTCGACGCGGTCGTTGACGTCGGTGCTCGTCCCGTGCGCGTTCACGTAATCGATCTCGCCGGGATTGAGCCCGGCGTCGCGGAGCGCCATCTGAATGCACGAGACGGCGCCGCGCCCTTCGGGATGCGTGTCGGTGATGCGAAAGGCGTCTGCCGTCGTTCCGTAGCCCACCACTTCGCCGTGAATGTGCGCGCCCCGCGCCCGCGCATGCTCGAGCTCTTCCAACACCAGCATTCCCGCCCCCTCGCCGAGCACGAAGCCGTCGCGATTCTTATCGAACGGACGCGAGGCCTTCGTCGGATCGTCGTTGAGCGTCGAGAGCGCCGTCAACAGGTTAAATCCCGTCACGCCGAAGGGGTGAATCATGCTGTGGGCGCCCCCGGACAGCATGACTTCGGCATCGCCGCGCCGAATGATTTCGGTCGCTTCGCCGATGGCCTGACTCGAGGCCGCGCACGCCGTCAGGCAGTTGAGATTGGGGCCCTGGGCGTTGAACAGGGCGGCCAGGTGCCCGGCCGGCATGTTCGGCTCTTGTTCCATCTCGAACTGCGGATTGAGATGTTTGAGCCCCGCCTGAGTGAACCGCTCGAGGTCGATGCCCCCGTCGCGCCGCGCCTCGCTGACGAGCTTCATGAACACGGGAAAATCCTGCTGCCCTTCTCCCGCGCCCAGATAGACTCCGAACCGCGCGGGATCGAGCGGGGCGTCGAAGATGCCCGAGCTGGCGACCGCTTCGGTCGCCGCGGCAATGGCAAACGTGACGTTGCGGCCGGCATAGGCATAGCGGGCGGGGTCGTCGACGTATCGGCCGAGATCAAAATCCTTGACTTCGGCCGCAATTTTGGTCGGAAATTTCGAGGCGTCGAAATGTGTGATCCGGCCGATTCCGCTGCCACCTTCGCGCAGCACCTTCCACATCGACTCGACATCGCTGCCGACCGGTGTGATCGCCCCGATTCCTGTGACGACGACGCGCCGCGTCATATGGCCTTTCCTGTCAGCGACATTTTGTACAACCAAAGCATGCACGACCAAAGCATTAAGTGTACCGGAAACGGCCAAAACAGGTTAGTCAAACCGGCTCGGCTGTCCCGGCGCCGTTCGTCTGGCCACAGTGCGGCTGGCCACGGTGCGTCTCCCAGACGTTCAAAAGTTGCATGGTGGCCATAAGGCTCTCTTGGCTCAAAGTTTGCGAGCCGCCGCGGGGGACGCGGGCAAAGACGATTTCGGCCTCGGCCACCAGGCGATCGCCCACGCGGGCCGTGCACTCGACGAACCCGCCGTCTTCGCGCGCGTCGAGCAGCCTCACGTCGTAGGCCAGCGTGTCGCCGGGGCAAGCGCAACTGTAAAACATGACTTTGGGAATTTTGGCCAGCACGATCAGGTTTTCGAAGTGCAGCATCTCGCCCAGCAGAATGCCGCCGGTTTGGGCCATGCCCTCGATGATCAATGAGCCGGGCATCACGGGAAAGCCCGGAAAATGGTCGTGCAGGTGCTCTTCGGCCAAAGTGACGTTCTTGATCGCCTTGGCGTGAGAGCCACTCTGAAACTCGACGAATCGGTCGATCCAGAACCAGCGCATCGCGGTGCTCGCAAAAGGTTGCAGTGGACGGGCTATGCCGACCCGCCGGCCAGCTTGTTCTGCAGAAAGTTGACGATCATCTGCACCGTGAAGAGCTCCTGGATGTTTTCGACCTTGGGATTCTTGGCGAATTTGTCGACGTCGGCGTGAGGCATGCGCGAGCGCAGCTCGGCAATTCCCTGGGGCGTGACGACGCCGTCTTTGACCAGGGTCTGGTCGGCGGCGAGACTTTCGGGAAACAACTCTCCCCGCGGGATCTTGATTGAGAAGTTTTTTTCCAGGCGAAACACGATATCGAGAAAGTCGATCGATTCGGCGCCCAGATCTCCCACCAGCGTCGCTTCGGGAGTGACTTCGTCGTCATCGACGCCCAGCGCGTCGACCAGTGTTTCGCGGACTTTCGTAAAAATCTCTTCAGCCGTTGGCATCGCCATTCTCCTCGAGGACCCACTCAAATCGGCCGGCCTTTGGGCCGGCGCTTAAAACCCGCCCAGCGTCAGCCCGCCATCGACCTTGAGGATCTGTCCGGTGATGTACGAGGCTCCTTCGCCGGCCAGAAACAAGACCGCCTGGGCCACATCTTCGGGCCGCCCCAGCCGGCGCACGGGAATCGCTTTTTTGATCTCGGCCTCGGCGGCGTTCCGCACGGCGGCCGTCATGTCGGTATCGATGAATCCGGGGGCGACCGCATTGACGGTGATCCCGCGGCTGGCCAGCTCTTTGGCCAGGCACCGCGTGAAGCCTTCGACGCCCCCTTTGCTCGCGGCATAATTGGCCTGCCCCTTATTGCCGAACTCGGCGGCCACGCTCGACATGTTGACGATTCGCCCGTAGCGAGCCGACATCATGGGCCGCGTCACCGCCTGGCAAAAATTGAACACGCTCGACAAATTCGTGTCGAGCACGTCCCGCCATTGCTCGGGAGACATCGTGGCCAGAAGCGAGTCGCGAATGATGCCCGCGTTATTCACCAGAATGTCCAACCTCTCCCAGCTTTCGACCAGGGCGCGCACGATTTCGTCGGCCGCGTCTTTGTTTCGGACATCGGCCTGGTGGGCCGTCACCGTCAATTGCTCGCGCGCCAGCTCGGAAACCAGCCGTTCGGCCGCCTCGACGTTCGATTGATAGACGAACGCCACCCGCGCTCCGGCGCGGGCGAGCGCGTGGACGATGGCGCAGCCGATCCCGCGGCTGCCGCCGGTGACCAGCGCCGTTCTTCCCTCAAGGTTCGTCATCGGAATCTTTCGTTCATGGGCTCGCGACTCTTTCTCAAACGAGGCTCTCGGCCTGGCTTGCCCAGAGTTGTGCGAATAGTTCGCGCGCCGCTCGAATTTGCAACTCGTCCGAGTCCTTGAACTTGGGATTCCGGTCGGCCAGATTGAACCGTTCGAGCGTCAACTTGGCGCTGACGGCCGACTCGCCGTCGACCGTCCCAATTCCTTTGAACTTGCATTCGGCGCCGTTCCATCCCTCGATCTGGGCGGTGACTGTCAGGGTCCGGCCCGGAGGCACAAAGTTGACAAACTTCACAGCGCGGGCCGCTTTGAGCAACACGGTGCTGAACGCAAAGTCTTCCTGGTGGCGCATTAACCAGGCCCCCGTCTGGACCATCGCCTCGACCATCAGCACCCCGGGCATCACCGGGAAACCGGGAAAATGGTCGGCGAGGTATTCTTCGCTGAGGGACAGGTTTTTGACCGCCGTGATCGATTTTCCGGGCTCGATGGCAGTAATCCGGTCAATGAGCGTAAAACGCATTCGCGCGACCCAAAGTCAAAATTCAACACAATTTCGCGAGCCGCCAGTATATTCGTCAAATTGACCTGCCACAAGCCAAGTGAAACTGGAAATCGGGGGCGGCCGACTCGATTTGCCGGTCGCTTCACGTGCTTTGCGGCCATGCGCCGCAACGATTTCCGTCACGAAGCTCATCCCCGCTCTCTTTTTTTGACAGCCGCCCTTTCGCAAGGTAGATTTGCCGCGCCGGCTTACGATTAGGTCGAAGATTCTCCACGGTACTTTAGTTCACATCATGAGCTCATCCAAGGCTCTCGATCGCGCCGAAACGACGCCCGGACCCGAAGTCGCGGCCGCGGCGCCGAAAAGTCTCTCAGAACGTCCGGCGGCTGGATTCACGGGCGGCCCGCCGCCGTGGAAAAAAGATCCCCCGCTCGAAGAAGCGTCCGATGGCAGCGCCGGCCTTTTGCTCTCATCCCTACAGCGCATTTACTGCGAGAAGAGTGCGCCCGGACCATCGAACGAGCGTGCGGCATCCGCAACGCGCCAGAGGGCTGATGGACCCGCTCCAGCGTCAACGTTGCCGGCGGGCCGACCGGCCTCGTTTTCCATTGCCGATGCTTCTGCCTCGCCATCGCTCTCGGATTTATTGGATGTCGGTTGCGGCGATAGCGAGTTCGATCCGCTGCCTTTTGTCGACCGCCGCGAAGACGAGCTCGAACAAGGGCGGCTCGATCGCCCGGGGACCGCCGCACCCGGCAGGACGAGCGAATTCAATCGGCCTGGCGAAACAATATCGCCAAGGGCGCTTCGCAAGCCGGATTTGAAGGCTCAGGCGGCTTCCGCGCCGGCAGGAGCTGCTGATCGCCGAAAACTGCCCAGGCGCGACAGCGATTGCACCGTCACCATCTGCCTGAGCAAAGGCGACGAACGTCCGACCTGCGAAAAGTCGTCGTGGATGCTGCACTCAGCAAAAATCAAAGGCCAGGTTTTCGACGTCAGCATGAGCGGGGTCGCGATGCACCTGGCGGACGCCGTCGCGCCGCAGGCCAAGCTGCTGTTGCGAATTTCGAATCGGAACCTCGACAAGCACGTGGATGCGACGGCGACGGTTTTGCGTTGTCGCGAGGCCGACGACGGCGGTTGGAGCGTGGTGTGCCGGTTCGATAAGAATCTGACGTTCGACCAGATTCACCTCATCGGCCGAAACCTGTTCGCCGCCACGATTGTCTGAACAGGAATGGTCGCTTCGCCAGGCTTTCTGAACGGGCCGATTGCAGAGCGCCGAGAACGGGGTTTGGGCGGCGCTTCAGCCGAAACGCCAGTTCGGTTCAAGCAATACCACGCAACCTCGCCAAAACGCCTTTTCTCCGCAGTCAATGAGGCATAAATTTTTCTTCATGTGAACGGATTTTTAGTCGAAATCTCTTGAGTTTTTGTGAGAAGCATTGCTATTCTCAACCGATGATTAGTTGCTGTTGATTGACCGACGGCGTGTCAACGCAGTAGTCTCTTTGCCAATCCGGTTGCAACGTACGAAAGGGCTGCAGTCATGCACGCGACTTTGACGGAGGTTGACTTCATTGAGGAGATTCGCTTGCGGCGATGGGCCCGTGAAAACTACGTACCAGCCGACGATCGCGACGATTCTTGGCACCCGGTGATTCTCGAAGAAATGCATGCCAAAGACCGTGAACAGGGTGCCCGCGAAGACGAGCTGGTCGTGAACAACGACGCAACGTGAGCGCCGCATCGGGTGAATGGGCCGGTTGAATGACCCGGCTAAATGACCCGGCTAAATGGGCCGGCTAAATGGGCACGGGGGGGGCGGGGCATGAGCCCCGATTTGTTTCGCCGTTAATTTGTCGGTCGACCGAGTTCAGACGGAACTCGGTCTTTTTTTTGCGCCGCCGCATGGGCTTCAGCCCCGCGCGACTCGGCGCTGACGGCGACTTGCGGGAGTCAAGGGAATGAGATAATCTCATCGACACAACAGCGGCCCTCGTGGCGGAATTGGCAGACGCGCTAGGTTCAGGTCCTAGTGAGCTTAACGCTCATGGGGGTTCGAGTCCCTCCGAGGGCACTCTTCACGTCGCGGTCTCATGACCTGGGATGGGCCCCTTTTCGAGTGAGCCCGTCTAGAATCGTCCCGTCACGGCCGCCGCACGACGACAATTGGTGCTCGATCATCCTCGGCACTCAGTAGCCCGATTTCTTCTTGCCCGATCCTGGCGGAGCGAAGCCTTTCTTGTCCGATTCCTCTTCCATGCGCTCGTAATCGGTTTTCAGCGTTCGCATGTAGCTGCGCCATTCCTGGTCGAGCGACTTGTGGTCGGAACCGAAAACGCGGCTGAATAGTTGCGTCAAGAGCTCGGGGCTCATGGGCACGTCGGGGGGCATCTCGCCCAGCATGCGATAAAACGATACAAACTCCTTAGTGTGGTTTTCGAGCATAAAGTGAGTGAGGGCCCAAGCCTGCGCGTAACCATGCAAGATGCCGTAGATGTTCGCCGCATAATCGAAAATCTGATCACCGACGATGAAATCGATGTTCGAGTGCACTCGGTCCGGCTCAAGCACCCGGTAGAACGCCAAGCGCTCTTCGTTGACCGCGCCGATACCGGCCCAAGTGGCGTCGCCGGGCGCTTCAAAATAAGTGGCAAGGCCCTCGTGCACCCAACTGGGAATTTCGACATGCCGTGGGAGAAGACCTGTATTTCCGGCCATTTGGTGCGTCGCCTCATGACTGACGACGGTAACGTCGGAGTTTTCCTTCTCTTCTTCAATCAATAAATCGAGCGTCTTGACGAGGCGAATCAGATCTCCACCTCCCTTCATTTTTCTGGCATCTTTCGCGATTTTGTGCATCTCGGCCTGAGCCTTTTGCAGCGCCTTAAATGTCTTGGTCGTGCCGTGATCGTAGAAGTAACTCACGTTGCGAATCTGCTCCCAAAAGCCGGCGGCGCTTGCCATCGAGGGATGGAGCCCGACCGCGTAATCGCGGAAATCCGGCTCTTCTTTGAACAGCACGACCATCATGCGTTCGGTCGGAATATCGAGTTGCACGTCTTGCGCGTGGAAGAGCAAAAGAAAGCTCTCGTAGACTTTTTCCAGCAAGTCCAGTCGTTCTTTCGCGCGTGTCTTTCTGTGGCCAGGCTCTGGCTTTGCATCGGTGTCGTGCAGGAGGATGAAATGGTTGCTCTTCTCGATCCTCATCTTGGGCCGATTGACGATCGAGCGCAGTCGCTTTTCGGTCGATGAGTTTTCAGGAAGCGGCTTATCCATCTGCTTTTTTAGTTCTTTGATTCGCAGTGCAGCCTCGTGCGTGGGCTCGAGCTTCAGCACAGCGTCGACGCCCGCGTAAAAATCAGTCAACCTTCCCTTCTTCAATGCCCAAACGGCAGCTTTCAAGACTGCCTCGGGGTCTTTGCCTGCCTGGCCTCTTAACTTGGCGTATTCTTGCTGAATGGTGGGCGCCCGCTTGATCTCGATCTCGCCTTTCTTGTACTGATCAGAGCTGAAGTGCAATGCTTCGGAAATCGTCGGATGCCGGAAGCTGACTGTGCCGCCCGGGTTCACGGTGACCTCGCCGTGCAGGATCACCCTCAGCTCATCGTCCAGCTTATAGATCAGGAAATCCGCGCGCGTGTCGGCCGTAAGTCCAGAGACAAACAACGCGGCGACAATGAATGTGACCTTGCGAGTCATGGGGTCTGTTGCTCCTATTCGCCCTGGCTGACGAGTTTCGACAGGTCGATTTGCTCGGCTCCATGCATCGTGCACATGGCCTTGAACAGTTCGGGATCGATGTCGGCTGAAATCACGCGCGCCGAGCCGTCGGCAAACATGACGTAGGTGCCCGGCTTCGGCAATCCTCGGGAACCGAAGCCGCTGAACTTGTCGAAGTACGGCTGCCTGGCGCCGCGGATCGTCGCCCCGCCGCCTTGAACCCACGGCGCGACGACTTCGCCGGTGCCGATAATCATGATCGTCTGGCTCGCGCCGTCCGTAATTTCGTTGAGTTTGGCGATATGGTCGTAACTGAAGATGCCGGCTCGCGGGTCGGAGCGCGGGAGCTCGGCGGCCACGTCGTTGCGGCCCGTTTCGAGTCCCGCCATGCCTGCAAAGTGAGTCAGCCCCATCCCGCTCAATGGATAACCGTCCCACGTCGCCCGAGGATCGGCCGGGTTCAGAAACGCGGGAACAACGGCGTCGCCATACGGCTTGTTCACCGGATGGCGCCAGCTCTTGGTGTTGTCGAATTGCGTATACAGCTCGGGATAACCCATAAACGGCAACATCTCGAACATCCAACTGTAGCCTTCGCGCACCGTCGCCAATTCATCCTTCTCGACCATAATGGAACCAACCAGGTTGTCGGGCTTGGCCTCTTCCCAATTGTGCAATCCTTGATTCAAAAGCGCGAGCGTTCCATCGAACAAGCCGTCGTTTGTCGCGGAAACGCCGCTCGATCCGATGGCTTTGGAGATGAGCTTGGAGACGGTCGATGTGTCATTTTTGGCCACATTGTATCTGAGTTTCAATTTCTCGCCGTCGCGCGTGGGATAGACGACGGTCACATTGGGATCATTGTCGGCCTGCGCGCCGCCCATCCCAGGCATGCCGCCCATCCCTGGCATTCCTCCGGGCATCCCACCAGCCGCCTGCTGATATGACTCGAAGCGTTTGCCTCCTTTTTTCCCGCCCCCGCCAGGCCCTCCCATGCCGGGACCTCCGCCGGGTCCACCCATGCCCGGTCCCCCACCTGCTCCCATTCCGCCGGGGCCGCCAGGTCCTCCGGGGCCCATTCCTGGTCCGCCTCCGCCCATTCCTCCCGGCCCTCCTGGTCCCATTCCGGGCATACCGCCCTTTCCACCGCCGCCCCGCGCCTTTTTGCCCGCCTCCACAATTGCATCAATGACTGTGTGAAGAGCCTTTTCCATTTGCGCGGCGGCATTTTCGGAGGCGAAGCTCCATCCGATGGCAATTTCGACTAGTTTGACGACCCCACCGCCGCCTCCACCCCCCCCGCCCCCCATGCCGGGCATTCCGCCACCGCCCATTCCCGGCATTCCACCGCCACCCATGCCGGGCATCCCTCCGCCAGCCTTTCCCCCAGCGGGACCTGCACCTCCGCCCGCTTCTTGGTTGGCTGACTTTGCCAAACCCATCGCCATGCCGCGCGGCGTGGCAAGGTCGGCGGTCAGCCACTCGATTCCCTCGAATCCCTTGATATTCAACCGGCGAATTGATGCATCTTCGATCCCGGAGATCCAGTAATAAGCCTGAGGTTGAGCCAACGCATCCAGTCCGACTCGGATCGTTCCAGGTTTTGGATTCTTAAGAGCCGCTTCAATCGTAGACTCGCGGCCGATCAGCAACGTTCGTCCATCGACATAAGCCACGGCATTGATGAACTCCGGATTGTTGGGGATTTGGTGGACATTCGCCTTGCCGATTTTGCTTGTTTTCGCCGCGGCGCCGAGCCCTTTTGTCACCGCCGAGGCGTTGTAGTCGGACTTGGTGCGCACGCAGACCACCATTTGGTTTTTCTCTCGGTTCGCCCCGGACCATAGCTGTTCAACTTCGGCCGCTTTGATTCCAGCACGCTCCAGCAGCATGAGGATCGGCTGAAACTGGGCGAGCAATTGCTTATTGAACGGAGTCGCGCTGTCGCTCAGCGTGGCGATGCTCGCGCCTGCCGCGAGCTTGAGATCTTCGGGAATATATTGCAGCAGATCCTGTGCAGCGCTCGTGCTGGCAGCAGCGGCTTTCGGGGCCGTGGCAGCAGCTTGCTGACCGCCTCCCATCTGCATTCCGCCGCCAGCCGCTCCGCCACCGCCGCCCCCTCCTCCACCTGCATTATTCCCCGCAGCCTTGTTGTCGGCCTTGTTCTCTGCGGGCTTCTCGCTGCCGCCACAACCCCACAATCCGATCGAAAGCAACGCAACACTGATGGTTCGCAGGCATCTGGGCATGGCGGTTTTCCTGACAAGGAACCCGGAGAAAGGGCATTATGCATTAGTGTGTCAGAGGGCGCACGAGATGTCAATCAGGAAGAGATGAACGCCCAATCGCCCTGGAACGGCATTTGTCTCGACCGCCGCATTTGCTTTCTTTATCCTAAAATCTTGCTGTGTCGAGCGCGTTCTCATCTTCGCAATCGCCGGGTCGATCGAAATGTCCATGCTGCGCACTTTTGTCGCCGTCAGGATTCCCCCGACGCCCGGATTGCGGCGGCTGCATGAGAAGCTGTCGGAATTGGGCGGAAAATTTCGGCCGGCCGCGCTTGGGCGTCTGCACGTGACCCTCAAGTTCCTGGGAGATACGCCGCAAGACAAGGTCTCGCAAATTGGCGCCACCGTGAAGCGCCTGGTCGAATGTCGGCCGGCGGCCAAGGTGAGGCTGGCGGGATTGGGAGCATTCCCGAACGAGCGGCGGCCGTCGGTCGTCTGGGTGGGACTGGAAGACGCCGACGTCTTGATTCAGATTGCCGCCGATCTCGAACGCGAGCTGGCCGAACTGGGCTTTGATCCCGAAGCGCGCGCATTCCGGCCTCACCTGACGCTGCTGCGCCTCAAAGCGCGTCCTCCCGAGGCGCTGTTTGCGTTATTATCCCGAGAAGCCCATGCCGATTTCGGCGCCATAACGATCGACCAGGTCGAGCTCCTGCAGTCGGAGCTGGCGCGCGACGGCGCGCGCCACACGCCGATCGCGACTTATAGATTGGCGGCCGAGCGATAGATCTCTTCCAGCACGTCTTCGACCGATTTGAAACTCGTTCCTCCGGCGCCGATGTGCTCGATCTTGCGCCGCGCCTCGGGCGCGGTGTGCCCCAGCGCCAAGAGCGCTTCGTAGGCGTCGTTGAGCACTCCG
>DATGKC010000237.1:0-2083 GCA_035294845.1 Planctomycetaceae bacterium
TCACCGACGGGCAGATTTATTTGGAGCCCGATCTTTTCTTTGCCGGGGTGCGGCCGGCGATCAACGTGGGGATCAGCGTGTCGCGCGTGGGCGGCAACGCGCAAATCAAGGCCATGAAGAACAAAAAGGTGGCCGGCGGATTGCGGCTCGACCTGGCCGCGTTTCGCGAGCTCGAGGCCTTCGCCCAGCTTGGCACCGAGCTCGACAAAGAGACGCAGTCGCGGCTCGACCGCGGTTATCGGATGGTCGAGCTGCTCAAGCAGCCGCAATTCGAGCCCATGCACGTCGCC
This sequence comes from Planctomycetaceae bacterium, assembly GCA_035294845.1. Taxonomy (GTDB): domain Bacteria; phylum Planctomycetota; class Planctomycetia; order Planctomycetales; family Planctomycetaceae; genus JACQFH01. The sequence goes on from DATGKC010000237.1 coordinate 291, forward strand.
GACCAGGTGATCAGTATTTTCGCGGCCGCGCAAGGGTATTTCGACGCCGTGCCGGTCAACCAGGTGGCCCGCGCCGAAAAAGAGATGCTGGCCTTCATGCGCGAGCAGAAGTCGGAGGTCCGCAACAAGATTGTCGAATCGAAAGAGCTCAGCGACCAGAGCGAACAGCAGTTGCGATTGGCGCTGGAAGAATTCAAGAAGCAGTTGGCCGTCGAGAAAAAGTAGTCGAGAAAAAGTAATGGCCAAAGCACGTGCGGTTCTCAAACGCCTGAAGGCGGTCAGAAACATCCGCAAGATCACGCGGACGATGGAGTTGATCGCCACGGCGCGTTTCAAAAAGGCGATGGACCGGGCGACCGAGGCGGCCGCCTACACTTCCAAGATCGCCGAATTGGCCTCAGACCTCGCGCAGTCGGCCACCGACTTTTCGCACCCGCTCATGGAATCGCGCGAAGAGCGCAAGTCGGGCGTGCTCTTGGTGCTGACTTCCAACCGCGGCCTGTGCGGCGGATATAACTCGGGCGTGCTGAAATTGGCGCAGCAGAACATGCGCGAGGCCCGCGAGCAGAGCCGAAAATTGATCGTCGAAGTCTCAGGCAAGCGCGGCCTCAACTTCATGCGGTTTCAAAAGATCAAGCCCGACCAATCGTACACGAATTTTGAAGACAAACCCCGCTTCGAGGAGGTCGACGCGATCGCCTCGAGGTACATCTCCCTCTACGTCGAGCGCCAGATCGACTGGGTGGACGTGGCATACGTCAAGTTTTTGTCGGCCTCGAAGCAAACCGCGGTCGTCGAAACGCTGCTCCCGCTGGCCCGGCCCGCCGTCGAGGCAGTCGGCGCGAAACCCGCAACTCAAAAGCCGGCCCCGACGATTCAATACGAGTTCCTCCCTTCAGCTAAAGAGATTTTGGAGGAAATCCTGCCGGCGGCGTTCAAGGCGCGACTTTTCAAGTGCTTTCTCGACGCGGCCGTCAGTGAGCAGATTTTTCGCATGGTGGCCATGAAGGGGGCCACCGAAAACGCGGGTGACATGATCAATAACCTCTCGCGCGTCTATAACCGGGCCCGCCAGGCTCAGATTACCAGCGAGCTCAGCGAAATCATCGGCGGTGCCGAGGCATTGAAATGATCGTCGAGTTGCGGGCACTTGGGCGCGGCAGCAGATTTTCTTAAACACAAAGCAAACGGGAACATAATCATGGCGACGGCGACTCTCGGCGACCCGGCAACCACGAAAGCCTCGGGGACCACCGGACAGATTACGCAGGTCATCGGTTCGACTTTCGACGCCGAGTTCCCTGAAAACGGTCTCCCGGAGATTTACAACGCGGTCAAAATTGAAACCGACGCCAAAGGCGTGAAGATCAAGCTGACCGGCGAAGTGCAGCAGCACCTGGGGGGAGGGCGGGTGCGCTGTGTGGCCCTGGGATCGACCGACGGGCTGGTGCGAGGGATGGACGTGCTCGACACGGGCTCGCCCGTCACAGTCCCCGTTGGGAAGGGGACGCTCGGGCGGGTTTTCAATCTGCTGGGCGATCCCATCGACGGCCGTGGCGACATCCAATGCGACGAGCGCTGGCCGATCCATCGCCATGCTCCCGACTTAAGCAAACTCTCGGCCAAGACCGAAGTGTTCGAGACGGGCATCAAGGTCATCGACCTGCTCACGCCGTTCGTTCGCGGCGGAAAGGCCGGGCTGTTCGGCGGGGCCGGTTTGGGCAAGACCGTCATTCTGACCGAGCTGATCGCCCGCATCGCCAGCGCGCACGGCGGCTTCTCGGTGTTTGCCG
>DATGKC010000238.1:0-32439 GCA_035294845.1 Planctomycetaceae bacterium
CGTGAATGTGGATGAACAGCGCGTCGTCAACGCCGGTGGAGGGCAGCCAGGAGGTTACGACGTCGGGAAGGGAGGGCCAAACCCGTGGACGCCGGGCGACGATCCTTTCTATCTCATGGGGCGAAATGGCGCCGATCAGAAGCTGCCGGGCGAACACGCCTATCCCGATTCGGCCGCCACCGCCACCGCCCTCTGCAGCGGAGTCAAAACATACAATGACGCCATCAACGTCGATGCGACGGGAACACGCGTCGCCACCGTGGCTCACGAGGCGCAAGCGCTCGGTTTCTCTGTGGGCGTCGTGACGAGCGTCCCGATCAGCCATGCGACGCCTGCTTGCGCCTACGGCCACAATGTGCATCGCGATGACTATCAAGACCTGACGCGCGATCTTGTCGGACTTCGCTCGATCTCGCATCCCGAGAAACCGCTGCCTGGCGTCGACGTGTTGATCGGCGGCGGCATCGGCGACGAAAAGAAGTCGCCCAATGACCGAGGGCAGGGAATGAATTTCGTTCCGGGCAACATCTGGATCACCGCCCCCGATTTAATTTCGATCGACGAAGCATCCGGTGGAAAATACGTCGTCGCCCTTCGCACTGCGGGAGTCAACGGGCGCGAGCGCCTGGCGGCCCATGCACGCGAGGCCGCACAGAAAGGCAAACGCCTGTTCGGCTTCTATGGCAACGCCAAATACAAAGGACACCTCCCCTTTCAAACGGCGGATAAGGATTTTGAGCCTGCTCCCGGAAATCTCGGCCGAGCCGAAGAGTACATGAAGGCCGACCTCCAGGAAAATCCCACGCTCGCCGAGATGACGGCCGCGGCATTGACCGTGCTTCAAGGCAACCCCAAGGGATTCTGGCTGATGATCGAGGCAGGAGATGTCGATTGGGCCAACCACGACAACAACATCGATAACTCAATCGGCGCCGTCAACAGCGGCGATGCGGCGGTAAGGACGGTCACCGACTGGGTCGAAGCACACAGCAATTGGAACGAGTCGCTGCTCATCGTCACCGCCGATCATGGGCATTACCTTGTGCTCGAAAGACCTGAGTTGTTGACGGGTGACTGATGCCCTCTCGCGTCTATGTTGGCGAGTGCCTCGTCGGTCGGGGCCTGTTCGCCGCCGGGCCGATCGCCGCGGGAACTGAAATCATGCAGTTCACCGGGCCGGTCATGACGCTCAATCAGGTGCGAGCCACGGGCCGATCGGATGCCGCCAACGCTTTGCAAATCGGAATCGACCGCTACCTGTATCTCGACGAGCCGGGCCGATTCGTCAACCACTCGTGCTCACCGAATGCCGCCGTCGTCAACGACACGCGGCTGGTGGCGACGCTCGACATGCCGGCCGGCACGGAAATTCGCTTTGATTATTCAACGACGGTCAGCGACGGGTGGACGATGTCCTGCCGCTGCGGCTCGCCCGGATGCCGCGGGATCGTCGCCGCCTTTCAGCTTCTCCCGGAATCGCTGCGCCGGCAATACGCCTTGTTGGGGCACGTTCAGGCGTTCATTCTGGAGCAGGTTGGAGCGTAGCTATCGCCCGACGCCCAAGAGCCACAACAAGATCAATAGTCCCAGAGGAAAACCCAACAACCACGCGCCGATATATGCCAATGCAGGACTTCTCATGGGAGCTCCTTATTTTGATTTGTGACCGATCGTCGTTTAAGAATCGCTGACCTGGCGGACGAGTTATCCACCGGCGAACTCAGCTCGATTTCGGGAATGCCAGAATGTCATCGGTTCGCCAGATGCCATCCAGCCTCCGATGACGCTTCCCATCAGACCCAATAAAAGAGCCGTGACCGACAATAGAGCGGCATTGCGCGTGGCGCGTGGCGTCTCTTCTTGCCAGCGGGCGACGTTCGCGCGATATTCGGCCCAGGCCGCCGCGTTTTCCGTTCTCTCTTGCGCGGTGGCCGTGGGGGCCAGCGCGTCAGGTTTTTCGTAGGGAGCCGCCGTCTGCGGATTCATTTTCAAGCCAGCGTACCAGCTCCCGGCATAGCCGCCCGCTCCCGTTCCGACTCCCAGGACAAACAGGGGAAGCGCCAAGAGCCAAACGATCGCCCCGTGCAACATGGCCGGCTCGGAGCGGAGTATTCCGGCGATTTTTCCAACGACCCAGCCGCCGATCACAAATGAAAGGAACGACCCAAAGATGCCGAAAGCGGCGGCCACAATGCTGATCTTTCTGAGATCGACGACACGGTGTTCCGGCCGCAGCAGGTGGGCTCCGACGGCCAGCGCGATCAAGCCGATGATCACCGCGGCCGCAAAGGCGGCCAGAACGCCAACCCAGATCCCGCTCCAATGAATGGGCCAATGCTTCCACCTCTCATATTCAATTTCCGATGCCGGTTCGGCGCGGACGGCTTCAATCATCGTTTCTCGTGCTGTGGTGATCATGGTGGCTCCATACTCCATCGAGGAGTTGCGATAAGCGTTTTTCCAGATTGCTCGCCAGTGCTGCTGTCGAGCAAAAGCCGTTCCCGAATGCGGTCGCCGATCAATTCAGGCCGAGGCAGATGATTTCTTTCTGCGGCGCCTGACCGTCTTTTCGCGCAGAAGCTCCTGGGCATGACCGGGACCCCGATGTTCGAGCAGCTTGAATTCCCTGCCGCGCGATTTGTTGTACGACACAAAAAAATATTCGATCTCGTCCAGCAGGTTCTTGTCGAGGTCTTTCAGCGACTCGATTTGCTGGTAATCTTTCGCTTTGCAGGCGATGGCGACGAGCCGATCATTGCGGCACGTTTCTCCATCCTCCGTCTGTTCGGCTTCAATGACGCCGATCAATCGGGCGAGCACAAGGCATCCGCAGAATGTGGGCACATCGAGCAACAGCAGCACGTCCAGCGGATCGCCGTCGTCTGCCCTGGTGCCGGGGACAAAGCCGAAGTCGTAAGGAAAGACGGCGCCTGCGGGGAGCACGCTTCCCAATCGGAACAACCCCAGCTCGGCGTCGAATTTGAACTTGTTGCGCGAGCCTTTGGGAGTTTCGATGATGACTCGCACCGCGTCTTTTTGCGGGTCGACGGGGGTGAGGCCATTGAGCGGGCAATGGATTCGATGGGCAGTCATGACTGTCCGGCGTGCACTCTTCGTACCCGGCGAATTCTTTCCCGTAATCGTCGAACTATCTCTCGTGCTGATTCGCACTTCGGGCTTTTGGGCAGCCAGATCGGTCGAGGAATGAACAAGGAAACGCGTCAATCCTTCTCGCCCACGTCGTCCGGCTTGAGGGCAACATCGATTGCCGCGTAGGGATCATCGGATGGAGGGATCGTTTCCGGTTGCCGGGCCGTCCGGCGCAGATGGTCGACAAGCCGGCGCGTGAAATCGGCGACGACGGCTGCATTTTCTGGCCGCCCGGCGACGTTCGTCATTTCGTCCAGATCGTGCTCCAGGTCGAACAGCCGCATGGTGCGCCCGGGAAGCGGCCGGCCGGTGGCATAGCCGTCCTGGCGCTCGCGCTGGCCGGTGATGTAGACGAACTTCCAGCGCTGGCTGCGGACGGCGGCCTCTTCGTTCTCGGAGTACTCGATGAACACCTCGTCGCGGTGACGGTTCGTCTTGCCCGAGAGAAGCCCCAGAAGGCTTTTGCCCTGCATCGCACCGGGCGGGGCGGCTCCGCAAAAATCGAGAATCGTCGGTGCAATGTCGATGAATTCGACGAGGGCCGTGCTCATGCTTTGCGGCTTGATCTTGCCCGGCAAGCGCAGAATGAGCGGAGCGCGAATCGCCGGCTCGTAGCTGCAATGCTTCTCGAACCGCCCATGCTGACCGAGCATGTAACCGTGGTCGCCCGTGTAGACGACCAGCGTCTGGTCGGCCAGCCCCGCTCGTTCGAGCGCATCGAGCACGACTCCCACGTTTTTGTCGAGAAATTCGACGGCAGTGTAATAGGCCGCGGCGATCCCCTGTTTCTCGGCGGCCTTTAGATCGCGGAAAATGGCCGGGATCTGCCAGTCGTCTTCAGGCCCGACGGCGGGCGCGGCGAATTCATCCGGTTTATGGCGGCCTCGATATTCGACGGGAAAATGGAATGGCGAGTGCGGTTCGTAAAAGCTGACCATCAGGAAAAACGGGCGCTGGCTGTTTGACGCAGGGTTCTCGTTCTGCCGGCGGCGGTCGCCCAGGAACCGCGCCGCTTGGTCGGCGAAGTAAGTCCCCGGCATGTCGGCATCGACCGCCGCGAAAGGGAGCGCTTCGCTGTTGAGCCAGACATCGGCCGGGTCGGCGAAGGGCCGCCACGGCGGCTGGGTTCGAATTTCGGAAGGAAGGGCCGTTTGTCCTTTCGCTTGCAGCCACTGGCGATGTTCAGCCAGGTCGATGCGCGTGTCGAAGCCGTGCTTGAGCTGCGAATTGAAGTGCATCTTCCCGATCGCCGCCGTATCGTAACCGGCGGCGTGCAGCAGCTCGGCGAGAGTCGTTTCGCTCTCGGGGAGGGCAGTGGAAAGCTTGGTAACGCCGATGGTTCGTGGATATCTTCCCGTCAAAAACGATTGCCGCGACGCGGTGCAGACAGGCGAATTGCAATACGCCCGGTCAAAGCGCATGCCTTGTGCCGCGAGCTTGTCGATCTCGGGAGTGCGCACGAGCCGATTGCCGTATGCTCCCGAGACATACGCCGCATGATCGTCGGCGCAGATCCAAAGGACGTTGGGCCGGGGCCTTTGATCGGCAAGAGATGCAGCCGGCGCGACACATCCCGCGCCAAAGAAGAACAGCGATCCAACGATCAGTCGCAGATTCAGTGCCACGTCTTCGACCAGAAGATACCAGGAGATCGCGGGATTGGAGGATCGGCGTTGAAGTGAGCAAAATGCTACCTGGCAAAGGCCCCGCGTGCAAATAAAGCGACTCTGGGTAGTGGTCAATTTTGCGACCCAATCGCCTTTCCGGGTGGCGGGGCCAAAGCGAGCGCTCGGATCACGCTCCCGCAGCGCGCACGACTTCGCATTCGCTGTGCGTTGCCGGAGATTCTGCTCGAGCGATTGCCCCGTGGCGTGCCGCTATTGCCCCTCTTTGACGAAAGGATGTTCTTTCCGGAATTCGTAGGCCTTTTTCTCGGCGGCCTGCCAGTCGCCCGATCTGCCTTTCTCAATGATCGACGAAAGCTGAACGTATTCCCATTCGGTCAGGTGACCCGCCTCGCGCCGTTTTTCGGCGAGGGCGGCGTGATCTTCCAACCAATGGCTGTTTTTCATGGTGATCGCCGTCAACAGGGCGTCGAGCAACCGGCGGTTGTCTCGCTCGATTTGAGTGGGTTCTGAACATCCCCAGACGGCCAGCGCAAGGCCGAGCACGCACAAGCCCCAGCGCGATCGCCGCCCCGAGAAAATCAAACGTCTAATAGTCACCGACCACCTCACGGCCGTTTCGGCTGCTGATTCCGGCCCAAGTTCCCAGATTGATGCTGGCGCTCACGAGCCGCACGCTGCCATCGCCCATCAGAACGTTCGCCACGGCGCCCGCGTGCAACGACTGCATCTGGTCGCTATGGCCCAAAGGACTATTGGGGGGGTGAATGACGACCGGGTCTTCATAAGGGCACGGGCCGCCATGGGCGCCGAGATAGGCACCTGGTCCATCGTAAACGCGATTTGTGCCCCCCGTCCCCAGGCTCGCAAAGGGGGGCCAGGCGAAATGGGTCGAAAACGGAACGGCGCCCGGCCAAACCGAATCGGCCAGGTTCGACGACCTCTCGCCCGCGAAGACCGTATTGCTCAGGCCATCGACGACGTCAGCCGTGCTCACGCGGCTATTGCGGTACATGGCGCCGTTCGGCTGGAGCGTGACGGGCCAACTGCACCAGAGCGTGCTATTGCCGACATTGGCAACGTAATTCGAGCGGCCGAAGACGGCGATCGTATTGTCGCCGATATCCACGACGTTTACCGCCTCGCCGTAGGCCGGATTGCTGCCGCTCGAATCGGAAGGGCAACGGAAAATCGCAAGCGGCGTGCGGACGGCGGCGGCATTGAGCGGGTCGTAACAGGGAAGGCTGAGGTTGAGCGAATTGTAAAGAGGGGATTGCTCCATTTGCGGAAGAAGCTGGGTGAGCCAGCTCCAACCTTGCCCCGCGTCGTCGAATTGCGGGTCGGCCGGGCACATGGCGGGGATGCTGGGACCGCTGACGTAGCCGGGAGGGAAGACCCGGCTGATGCCCTCATAGTTGTGCAGAGCCAGACCGAGCTGCTTCAAGTTGTTCTTGCACTGGGCCGTTCGGGCGGCCTCGCGCGCCTGCTGCACGGCCGGCAGCACGAGCGAAACCAGAACGCCGATGACGGCGACGACGACCAGCAGCTCGATCAAGGTGAAGCCCGTGCGCCGAAATGCCGCGAGCGTGCGGTCAGCCATCGTTCGCTCCTTTTTCAAAATATCAAATCCAAAATTCAATTGAATATAAAGAAGTTATTGTCAATAATCAAATCAATTATTTTGATTCATCAAAATAGCGTGCACACGGGCGTTTTTTTCGTTTTGGTTCGTATATTTCGTGATTATTTGCGGGCTATGAGAAGGAACCACGAAACACCCAGCGCGGCCGAAGGCCGCAATCAAAACGATCAAAAAGACGAATACCGCGGATTTCGCGGATATACGCGGATAGATAGGGGCGGGACCGAACTGGGCAGCACCCCGATGAGGGGTGCAAGATAGTTAGCCGGGGGTCGTCGCGCAGCGACCACCCCCCGGTAGCGTGTTTTGTCATATCCATCCGACCCCGGAAGGGGTCGCAGAACCGCTCGCATGGACGCCAGTCGCGTCGGACGTTTACGTCGGACCCGATGATGAAGCATTTCAATCAGCTCCTCGCGAAACAGTTTGACCCGGCGTTGTTCGACCTGAATGGCATTCGAAGCTCCGTTCGCCTGGCACCCCTGTCAGGGTGCTGCTCGATCGACTCGCTCTTCCGGGGGTCTTCGCTCCGCTCGACCCCCGGCTATCGGCTTGCAACCCTTCAGGTTGCCGGTTCCCAGCCGGGCCCCGATGGTCCCGCCGTCCCACAACTTATGGAACTCGCCGCATGAAATTCTTCGCGCAGCGCGCAAATATAAACTGTTTGCATTGCGGATACGCGTCCCGACGTACATCGGGATACAAATTGACCCTCGTGGTGTTCATCCGCGCGTATCCGCGGTTCTTCAGAACGCCCGCGGGTGTCCTGGTCCACCGGCCCTGAAATCGAACTACGTCGACTATCCGAACGCGAGTCCCCTCGCATCGATGGCATCGACAGGTTATGCTCGGGCACAGAGACGTCCCGATTGGCGCCGGCCCGCACAGACCGGCACATAAAAAACTTTCCTGGTCGGAGTCTACGATTGTGAGAAGCCTTATTGTGGTCCTGAGCGCCCTCGGTTTTCTGCCCGCATTTGCCGCCCCCGCAGAGGCAGATGACCCGGCGAATCCCGCCAGCCGCGCGAAGATCGTGGCCGCCCTCGAACGGGGCGTGCCGCTGCTTGAGAAGGCCGCAAGAAATTATCCGGCGCATCGCAAATGTTTCGCCTGCCACCACCAGACGTTGCCGCTTTTGGGCTTGGGCGAGGCGCGGCGTGCCGGGGTCAAATGCGACGACACGCTTCCCCAGGCGATCATCGATTTTGCCGGCGCGTCATTTCGTGGAAAGCTCGACGATCTCAAGGCGGGTGAGAACATCGGCGGCCGGGGACTCACCGTCGGGTACGGGCTCTTGGCATTGCGCCTCGCCGACGTCAAGCCCGACGAATTGACCGAGGCGATGGTCACATTTCTGCTCAAGTCGCAGGAAGCAGATGGTCGCTGGGGCCTCAATGCGATTCGCCCTCCGGCCGAAGACTCGCTCGTTATGTGCACCGTCCTGGCCGCTGCCGGCCTCAGACATTATGCCGCGCCGGCGCAGCGGCCGTCCGCCGAGGCCGCGCTCGAAAAGGCGCACAACTGGCTTCGATCGGCGAAACACGAATCTCAGGAAGACAAAGTCGCCATGCTGTGGGGCTGCCGGCTGCTGGGCATAGAAGGCGATCGGCTCGATGAGTCGCGCCAGGCCGTGCTCGATGCGCAGCGCGCCGACGGCGGTTGGGGCCAGACGGCCGAGATGGAAAGCGACGCCTATGCCAGCGGCTCGACGCTGTTCGTGCTACTCGAAACGGGGCTGGCCGAGACTCATGCCGCCGCGCAACGAGCGGTTGACTTCCTGCTCAAAACGCAGCTCGACGATGGTTCCTGGCACGTCGCGACCCGCGCCAAGCCCGTGCAGGTCTTTTTCGACAATGGCGACCCGCACGGCAAAGATCAGTTCATCTCGATCGCCGCCAGCGGCTGGTCGGTCGCCGCTTTGGCCCGCGCCATTCGGCAACCTGCTGAGCCGGCAAAATAAATAGAAGCCTCGATATCGCACGACGACGTTCCGTCAGACGTCGAGCTCTTTGACGTCGAGCGCGTGCTTTTCGATGAACTCGCGGCGGGGCTCGACGTGGTCCCCCATCAGCACGCGAAAAATCTCATCGGCGGCGGCGGCATCTTGCATGGTGACTTTCAGCAGCGTGCGGCTCTTGGGGTCCATCGTGGTGATGCCCAGCTCGTCGGCGTCCATTTCGCCCAGGCCCTTGAATCGGGTGAGCCGCAGCCCTTGCTCGCCGATTTTGCGCACTTCGACCAACAGGTCGCGCAGGCTCGATAGCCCGATCTGCTCGCCGTCGCTGACCAGCGTAAAGGGCTGCACCGGCAACCCGTCTTTGGTGCCTGCCGACATCAAGTCATGGACGCGGATGCCATACCCGACCAGTTGCTGCAAGAGGTTGTTGATCGCGCGGACCTCGTGCAGGTCGATTACCTGCAACGTCGAATCATGGCCGTTCTTGGCCACGGCCGCATCGCCCGATTCGCTTTCTTTGGCTTCAGCGGGCGGAGTCTCGTCGGCCACCCGCAGCTCGTGGCCGAGCTTGGTTTCCTGCTCGGCCAGAAACTTGTCCAGCTCGGGCTTATCGGTGAACCAGTGCTGCTCGCGCCCCAGGAAGACGCGGTATCGCGGCAAAAGGCCGCGATCGGTCTGATGCTTTGTCGCCAGATACCTTAGCTCGATCCCGCGGCGCTCGAGCGTCATGAGCGGCTCTTCGAGCTCGCCGATCAGCCCTACGATCGTGCGCAACGTGTCGGCTTCCAGCACCGTCCCGTCGGTGAATTTCAAGGCGGCCCCGGCCAGGCCCAGGTCGATCAGTTCGCGGGTCATTTCTTCGGCCGTCTGCACATAGCGCTTTTCCTTGCGCTGCATGACGCGATAGAGCGGGGGCTGGGCGATGTAGATGCAACCTTCTTCCACGAGGGGCCGCATATGACGAAACATGAACGTCAAGAGCAGCGTGCGGATATGGCTGCCGTCGACGTCGGCATCGGTCATGAGAATAATCTTGCCGTACCGGCGTTTGCCGGCGGTTTCGAGCTCGCCGCCGGGCGAGACGCCGATGGCCTTGAAGATCGCTGCGATTTCTTCGTTGTCGAGAACTTTGACGAGCTGCGCCTTTTCGACGTTGAGGATTTTGCCGCGCAAAGGAAGGATGGCCTGAGTGTTCGAATCGCGCCCCGTGTCGGCCGATCCTCCGGCCGAGTCGCCTTCGACCAGAAACAGCTCGCTCGACAAGAGATCGTGCGTGCGGCAGTCGCGAAGCTTTTCGGGAAGGCCGGCCGACGTCAGAGCGCCTTTGCGCCGAACCATTTCGCGAGCCTTGCGGGCCGCTTCGCGGGCCTCGGCGGCGTCGCGCGCCTTCTGCGCGATGCGGCGGGCGACGCTGGGGTGCTCTTCGAAGAAGCTGTTGAGCGAGTCGTTCGCGATCGATGTGACGATGCCTTCGACGTCGCTGTTGCCGAGCTTGGTTTTCGTCTGTCCCTCAAATTGCGGCTCGGGGACGCGCACCGAAATGACGGCCGTCAGCCCCTCGCGGAAATCGTCTCCGGTCGGGGGAGAGTCCTTGAAGATGTCTTCTTTCTTGCCGTAATTGTTGAGCGACCTGGTGAGGGCGCTGCGAAAGCCGCTGAGGTGGGTGCCGCCTTCGATCGTGTTGATGTTGTTGGCGTAAGTGCGGACGTTTTCGGAATAGCCGTCGTTATATTGCAGCGCGATATCGACATCGACTCCATCCTGCGAGCCGGCGACCGAAACAATCTCCGGAAACAGCGGATTCTCGGTGCGGTTGAGCCAGGTGACGTATTCCACAAGTCCGCCGGCGTAGCAATACTCTTCACTCTGTGCGCTTCGTTCGTCGGAAAACTGGATGCGAATTCCCTTATTGAGAAACGCCAGCTCCTGCAAGCGCTTTTGCAGCGTGTCGAACACGAACTTGGTATCGGGGAAGATCTTTCCGTCGGGCTTGAAGGTGATCTTGGTTCCCGTCGATTGCGTGCTCCCCAGCCGCTGTAAAGGGCTCGTGACCTCGCCGCGGGCAAATTCCATGAGCCACACGTGCCCCTCGCGCCGGACTTCGACTTCAAGCCATTCGGAAAGGGCATTGACGACGGTCACTCCCACGCCGTGAAGACCGCCGGTGCCGGTTTTGTACCCGCTTTCGCGGTCGAACTTCCCGCCCGCGCCGACCTCGGTCAAGACGACTTCGACGGCCGGCCGATTCTCCATTTCAGCCATGGGGCCCACGGGAATCCCGCGGCCGTCGTCGGCGATCGTCGCGCTGCCGTCGGCGTTGATCCGCACCGTGATCAACCGCGCAAAGCCGTTGACCGCCTCGTCGATCGAATTGTCGACGACTTCGTACACGAGGTGATGCAGGCCACGCGGCGTGGTATCGCCGATGTACATCGCGGGCCGCGTGCGGATATGCTCGATTCCCTTTAGCGCGCGTATTTGTTCCGCGCCGTATTCATCGGGCGAGGCGCCGTCGGGCGATTCGTCTGGCAGGCGCGCTGCTTCGTCGTCCGGGAGGGATTCGTTTTCAGGCATCATAGTGTCGCGAAATTGATTCGTAAGAAGTTGAGTTGGCCCGCTCCATCGGCATGGCTCACCGAATGACCAGCATTCAGCCGTCGGGACTCTGGCGTGCCGTGAACCGCGCCGCCAGACCGCTGTCGAGCTTGAATTTGAGATCGCGGACCTTGAGATGAGCCTGCGTCTTGCGGAGCTTTTCGAGCAGCGACGCACGATAGTAGCCGGCCAGCTCCGAAAGCAGCGGGGCATGGTCGACGGCCACGTGCAAAACGCCGCGACGAATGGCGACGGCCCGCGTCTGGCGGGCAATGCCGGCCCCGGCCACCTCGGCCCAGGCCGCCTGCAATTGGGCCTCGCCCCGTGGACGGGCAAACCCGCGCAGCGCGATCAACTCCGACAGCGCCAGCGATAAACGTTGCGGCCCCGGAACAACTGCCATGAAACTACCGATCCCTGGACAAAGGCATGACGATATAGGTGTATCCATCTTCCGTGCGGAATACGGCGGCGCTTTCGGCGTCGGTCAGTTCGAGCTTGATCGACTGCTCGGGTTCGAGCACGCGCAAAAAATCGGCGACATATCGCGGATCGAACGTAATCGCGATCGCCGAGCCCTCATAACTGATCGGCAGCTCGACTTTCGACTCGCCGATCTCCGCAGCGCGGCTGACGAGCGTCATCAGTCCCGATTCGAATTCGAAACTGACGCCGCGGCTCTCTTCGCTGGTGACAATTTGCGCCTGGCGAACGGCAGAATAAAACGGCCCAACGACCAGGTCGATCGCGATCGAGCTGCGTGCAGGAATCACTTCCTGGTAGCGCGGAAAGCGGCCTTCGACAAGCCGGCTGTAAATCGTCGCGGCCGACGTTCGCACCAGCGCGTCGTTATTGCGAATTGCCAGGCTCACCGGCTCGGTCTCGTCGGCCAGCGTCCGCTCGATGAGCGCCAGGGCCTTTGAGGGAATGACCGGAACGGCATTCTCCATCGCGATATTTCCCGCTGCCGCGCATTGCCCGCGCACGACCGCCAGGCGGCGCGTGTCGGTCGCGGCCATCACGATCGACTCCCCCTTGAGCTCGATCAAAACGCCCCCCAGTGCATAGCGCGTGCTTTCGGTGTCGGTTGCGAATACAGTCCGGCGAATCATCTGCTTGAGCACGCCCGCAGCCACGTTGACGCAATTCTGCTCGTCAAACTCGGCCACGCTGGGGAACTCAGCCGGGTTTTCAGCGCCGAGCTTATACTGGGCCCGTTCGCCACGAATGACCGTGCCCGACTCGGATGTCTCCAGGTAAACCACGTCTCCTTGCATTTCGCGCAAGATCGAAAGCACCCGATTCGTGGGAAGCAAAACATCGCCGGGCGCCGTGACATCCGCCCCGTTCAACCGGTAGCGAATGCCGACCTCCTGGTCGGTCGCCACAAGCACCGCGTGCCCATTTGACGTTTCCAGCTTGGCATTCTGGAGGATCGGCTTGGGGGTGCGCGTGGGGATAACGCCGCTGACCGCCTGAAACGCAGTGGCGAGAGTCGCTCGCGAGCAGGAAAGTTTCATGGGCACAAGCCTTTGCCCCGACGGCAAGACGCTTCGAGGCGTTGAGAAGAGTAATTCAAATAGCAGTAGTAGTATCAGGCATGGCGCCCGATGTGACTTGTTTTCTCCCCGATTGAAGAAGTGTATAATAGGCAAATACTTGTGATGCTTCAATGCCCGCCAAGGTGTGTGAATCGCCTGTGGAAAGCATGAGAAATGCCGTCTTGAGTCGGCTTCCAAATCGGGCTGAAATCAACACCCGCTCGGAGCCGGCCATGCCGCCTTCTTGGGCCACCCGACGCATCCCGCCCAGCGCCAACACGTTATCAACAGCTCTCGGGCGGGCAGATTTCGGCCGCGTGGCCGGCGGCTATCCCGCGGCAAAATCCAGGTTCTCTGAGGCCCCCACGACCGCCAGCGCGGCTTCGATTTGAGACAAATTCAGCCGGAGCTCTGCTTCGTGTGGAATCAGACGTGCCAAGCGCCGGCAAGCATGGATCACGGTGCTGTGGTCGCGATCTCCGAAATAACGGCCGATTTGTTCGAGGGTTCGCCCCGTCCACTGCCGCGCCAGGAGCATCGCACACTGCCGCGGCAAAACCACGCCCCGTGTCTGTTTCCGAGAGCGCAAGCGACTCGCGCTGATCCCGAATTGGCGGGCGACCGCCCGGCAGATGTCGTCCAGGCGGGGGTTGGAGGGGGCAACTTCCTGGCGCAAGAACTGTTCGACGAGAGCCGCGTCGATGGGCCGGCGCGCGTGCCGCGAGATCGATTCGAGCTGCACCAAAACCGACCACAACTCGCGTGGCGAGACGGCCAGCCCCTGGGCCAATAGATTTGCCGCCTGATCGGAGAGCGCCATTTGCCGCGACTCGGAAAAGTGTTCGAGCAACCGCTGGCGGCTCTCGGGACCGGGAAGGCGAATTTGCGCCGCGACGCCCGCGCGAAAGCGGCTGACCAGCTTTCGCAAAAAGTGGGTCAAGTCGCCGGGAGAATTGCGGCTCGTCCAGAGAATCTGGCAACCGGCCGCCGAAATCTCGTCGCAAAGCAGGAGAAGCTGCAACTGGGTTTCCGGTCTGCGGTCGAACAAATGCACGTCGTCCAGAACGAACAGATCGAAATCGCGACTGGCCGCTTGAAAGAGGGGAATGGTCTTATGCGCAGCGGCCTCGGCGAACTCCGCAGAGAATTCGCCGGCCGTCAAATGCTGGACTTTAGCCTGAGGCCGAGAAGCAAGATACGACCGAACGGCGTGCCTGGCCAGATGGGTCTTTCCGGCTCCTGAGAGCCCATACAGAAAGATTGGCCTGGCCGGGAGCTTCCCGATCGAAGAAACGGCCTCGAATGCGAAGCGATTCTCGGGCAGGACCAGCAACGGCACCAGGATCGAAGAATGGGCTGACTTTTCGGCGCGGGACATAAGTCGTACCGTGGAATTTTACGATAGATGCTCTCCATTTAGGGCCCGTAAATCAATAGCTGACCCGCCGGTTATCGCCTCTTGAATTTCAGTTCCCGGGTGACGACATCGCGGCCATGCTCGCCAAAAAACTTTTGCAGCTCTGCGGTCGAGCCTGTCAGCACGATGCGTTCGCCGTTCGCGATCCGCCTCTTTCCGAGCGCTTGGTCTCTGGCGGCTACTCTTTCGATCTGCGATGGTTCGGCGAAGGACACTCGCAGGGTCTCTTGATCCAGGGGACCTGCAGATCAGCCGGTGAGCCTCATTCGCATCGTTTCGATTTGCGAAAGACAAGCCAATAACAATGTTGCCGTCGCGCGTGGTGGGCGATTTTCCAGCGGGGGTCGATGATCGGCCCCTTCCGGACTTTGACGATGCAGTCGCAGGCGCAAAAACCGGCGGCGCGTGCCGCTTCAATGAATTCAACATGCGCCCATTAATAGCGATGCCCGTGGATGTAGTCGGCGATTTTGCAAAGTAGAATGCCTTCCGGCCGGAGCACCCGATATGCCTCTGAAACAAAAGGCGGGTACATGAAGGCAAAGCTGTATCCTTCTTCTTTCGGTGATTTGAGCGTCAGGCCGAAGCGTTTATTGAAATCCTTGGATCGATCCCGCCCCTGATTTGGGATGTGGGGAGGATCGTATACGACGACGTCGAAACTGGAATTCTCGAACGGCATGTCGGTGTTGTCGCCAACGACGGTTGGCCGGTGCGCCGGGTCGATATCCAGACCAATCACGTTCCACTCCAGTCCGCGCCAAATTCGACCCGCGTTCACCGTCGCGTCGAGTATTTTCTTTGGCGTGCTGCGCGGGTAGAAACGCAATAGTTTATCGAGCAGCTCCGCATCGTCGCCGAACCAAACCGATGGAAGCGGCTCGTATCCATTCCGATTATTCGTGCCCAGCGGCTCGTCAAGCTTGATCGGGAGCCGCTTTTGCTTTTCCGAGGGCTTCTTTATTGGCATGAAACCGCGCTCCTGAATTGGCGATGCAATTGTGCAGTATTGCGGCGGCTTCGTCCAAATCCTTCGTCCAAATAATCCCCCGGCGGTGCGTTCGCGCGTCGTCCGCCGTCAGCTCCCACACTCAAAGTTCTTCGAACTTTGCCATGAAATGCCGCAGTGCAGGAGGTTCCGACACGATTCGCAGGCCTCGCAATTGGCGCCGAAACCCGAATACCTCGATCGTCGCCTCGATCACGTAGTCCATGTGCGACTGGGTGTAGACGCGTCGAGGGAACGCCAGCCGCACGAGCTCCAAGGGCGGCGCCTCATGCCCGGCCCCGCCGAACATGACCGATCCGATTTCAACTCCGCGAATTCCCGCGTGCCGATAGAGCGCCACGACCAGCGCCTGTCCTGGAAATTGCGCTGGAGGAATATGAGGACAGAAAGCCGCCGCGTCGATGTAGATGGCGTGGCCGCCGGGCGGCTCGACGATCTGGATGCCGGCGGCCAGCAGTCTTTCGCCCACGTACTCGGCGCTGCGGATGCGATAGCACAAATAGTCTTCGTGCAGCACCTCTTGAAACCCCTGAGCCATGGCTTCGAGATCGCGCCCCGCCAGCCCGCCATAGGTCACATAGCCTTCGGTCAAAATCAGCAAATTGCTGGCCCGCTGAAATAGCGCCTCGTCGCGCACGAGCAAAACGCCGCCGATATTGACCATCCCGTCCTTTTTGGCACTGATCGTGGCGCCGTCGGCCAGGTCGAACATCTCGCGGACAATGTCGCGTACCGGCCGATCGCTCTGGCCGGCTTCGCGTTGCTTGATGAACCAGGCGTTTTCGGCGAACCGGCAAGCATCGAGAAACAGGGGCAAGCCATGCTGATCGCACAGGCGCCGGATGGCCCGCAGATTTTCCAGGCTCACCGGCTGGCCGCCGAAACTGTTGCTCGTGACTGTGCACATCACCACGGGAATATTCTCAGGTCCCGCGCGATCGATCAGCGATTGCAATCCGGCAACGTCCATGTTTCCTTTGAATGGGTGCCGATGCCGCGGGTCGCGGGCCTCGGCGACCGGCAAATCGACCGCCGCGGCCCCCGAATGCTCGATGTTGGCGCGGGTCGTGTCGAAATGGGCGTTGCTGGGGACGACCCGACCGGGGCCTCCCAGGAGCTCGAACAAGATCCGCTCGCTGGCGCGGCCCTGATGCGTCGGCAGGATGTGCTTGAAACCGGTGATCTCCCGCAAAATCCGCTCAAAGTGAAAAAAGCTCGGCGAGCCGGCGTAGCTTTCGTCGGCTTGCATGATTCCCGCCCATTGCAGGCTGCTCATGGCGCCCGTGCCGCTGTCGGTGAGCAGGTCGATCAGCACGTCTTGCGCCGGAATCAAAAACATGTTGAACCCGGCGGCACGCACGATTGTTTCGCGCTCGTCGCGCGTGCGCATTTGGAGCGGCTCAACCACCTTGATGCGAAAGGGCTCAATGATCGTATTCATGGCTGTGCCTTGAGCGTTCTGTAACGTCCGATCAAGGCGTTGGTCGAGCCGTCGTGCTTAAGCGCCGCCTCGCCCGGGCTGGCGAGCTCGGGAACGATCCGCTGCGCCAGCACTTTTCCCAGCTCGACCCCCCACTGGTCGAACGAATCGATGTTCCAAATCGCCCCCTGTGTAAAGACGATGTGCTCGTAAAGCGCCACCAGTTTTCCCAGCGCGGCCGGCGTCAATTGCTCCAGCCACAGAAAGTTGGAAGGCCGATTTCCCTCGAAAGTTCGGTGCGGCACGAGCCGCTCGGGAGTCCCTTCGGCCCGCACCTCTTCGGCCGTCTTGCCGAAGGCCAGCGCTTCAGCCTGTGCGAAGACGTTGGCCAGCAGCAACTCATGCTGCCGTCCCAGAGGGTTGAGCGGCCGGGAGAATGCGATGAAGTCACAGGGAATCAAGCGCGTTCCCTGGTGAATCAACTGGTAGAAGGAATGCTGCCCGTTTGTTCCCGGCTCTCCCCAATAGATGGGGCCGGTCGGGCAGCCGACTCTGGTTCCGTCGACAGAGACGCTCTTGCCGTTGCTCTCCATCGTCAACTGCTGCAAGTAAGCGGGAAAGCGCTTGAGGTATTGGTCGTAAGGGAGCACGGCAACCGTTTCGGCACCGAAGAAATCGTTGTACCAGATGCCCAAAAGCCCCATCACAATCGGCAGATTCTGTTCGAAGGGAGCGGTGCGGAAATGCTCATCCATCTCATGGAAGCCATCGAGCATCGAACGAAAGTTTTCCGGCCCGATGGCGATCATCGTCGAAAGGCCGATCGCCGAATCCATCGAGTAGCGGCCCCCCACCCAATCCCAGAATTCGAACATGTTGGCCGTATCGATGCCGAACTTCGCCACCTCGTCGGCATTTGTCGAGACGGCGACGAAATGGCTGGCGATCGCCTGCTCGTCGCGCAAAGCGCCCAGGCACCAGTCGCGCGCCGCGCGCGCGTTGGTCATTGTTTCCAGCGTGGTGAATGTCTTGGAGGAAACGATGAACAGCGTCTGGGCCGCATCGAGATCGCGCGTGGCTTCGACAAAGTCGGTGCCATCGACGTTCGAGACAAAGCGAAAGGCGAGATTGCGGTCGCTGTAATGGCGCAGCGCTTCGCAGGCCATGACCGGCCCCAGGTCGGAACCTCCGATGCCGATGTTCACAACCGCGCGAATGGGCCTGCCGGTATATCCCAGCCACGCGCCGCTGCGGACGCGACCGGAAAAATCGGCCATCCGTCCGAGAACTTTGTGAACGTCGGGAACCACGTTCCGGCCATCGACTATGATCGAAGCCCCCTGGCGAGCGCGCAGCGCCACGTGCAGAACGGCTCGATCTTCGGTGACGTTGATCTTCTCACCGCGAAACATGTCGTCGATGCGATTGCGCAGACCGCACTCTTCGGCAAGCTCAACGAGCAGCTTAAGCGTCTCGCCGCTGATGCGATTCTTCGAGAAGTCGAGGCACACGCCGGTGGCTTCAATCGTGAAGCGCTGCGCCCGCCGCGAATCGTCGGCGAACAGCTTGCGAAGGTGCAGGGCCTCGATCTGCCGGCAATGGGCTTCGAGCGCCTTCCAGGCTTTGCGCTCGCGCAGAGGAGTGGTATTCATGGGATGTCTCTCGGAATGGCCCGTGTTTCGGCTCGCCGACTTCGCTCATGCGCGCATCCGGCTCGGCAGGCCTTCATGGAAGCTTGTGGTCTCGAGTTTCTCCAATCAATTGTGCCAGCCACTGCATGTACGGCGTCCCGCCGGTGCCGCGCGGGTCGCTCGTCCGTTTATTGATATATTCGTCGGCCCACCCCAGATGCGTCTCTCGAAACGTGGCCATCGCCTCGAGCACGTCGTTGTACGGTTCTCTGGCGGCCAGCGGGCGCAGGTCGGGCAACGCGCGCACCTGGGCGATCAATTGGCGATGTTCCAGCGGCATGAAAGTTTGCATATCCGCCAGATGGTCGGTGAGCATTGATTGCCGGTGCGGGATTTTCATCAGAACCACCAGGGTCGGCATGATGCTGCTTTGCGCGCCGGTTTCGCCGCGGAAATCCATTGGTTTGGCGTCAACTCCCTCGTAGACAACGTGTTCGAAAAAGCGGATGTACGGTCGAAACGTCTTGAAGTAGAGAGCCGGGTCCATTTTCTCGGGAATCCGCCGCAAGACATCGACCTGCCGCCACACCGCTTCGCCGATCGCACCGAGAGCCTCGTTGATCGCCGCTTTGTCGCTCTTCGCGAAGCCGCGCGCCGCATCGTCAATCGCTGCAAGAATTCGAGCGGCGATGCACTCGATCTCGACATGAACCAGAATGAACCAGTGCTCGTCGTACATATGGACGAAGTTCTGGATCGTGTCGATGTTTCCCAGCGCGATCGGCCCACTGGGGTCGAACCGTTTCCAATTGTAGAGCGCATATCCGTCGTAGCTGAGAATCGGCGGCCGCGAGAGCAGCTTGCAGACCTGGCACAGCGGCACCGCCAAATTGGCTGGCAGAATGTTGGACGGCGGCTGCCCCACCTGATTGACGTAGGCCGAGGCGAGGAATCCCAGCCGCACGTAGTAGAGCCGCAATTGGGGCAGCCGCTGCGCCGGATCGTCCGGCTCGACCCAGCCGGGAATCGTCAACCGTCGCGCGAACGTTCGGAAGCCGGAATCGTGCAACAAACTTGGCAGGTCGCGGCCGATCTCATCGAGAACAGCCAGAGGGCTGCCGCGAGGAAAGGCCGCGAGCGGGTCGCTCCCGGGCAGAAAGCCGTGTTCCCTGATTGACCGGTCCATGGCGTATTCCTTCCATCTTCTACGCTTGCGAAAACGTCGATTGTCGCGGCGCCTGATACCGCACCGCCAGGTGCGGCGTTTCGATTCGCTTTTGCCCGGCGGCCAGCGACTTCATGCCCGCTTCCACCAGCCCGCTCGTGAGCAGCGTGCGCTCGATCGGATAGGGTGCTTTGCCTGTCAGAAAGGTTTCCTCGGCCTTCGACATGAGCGCGGCAGAATAGACGACGTTGGGATTGGGAGGGAGATAGAACAACGTCGAAAGGGGCTCGGCCGCGCCTTTGAGCCTCGCGGCAAACGTGAAGTCTTCGACGAGACCATTCATGAGCAGCATCGTGGCCCTGAGCCCGTCGGCGTATTCAAAGCGATAAGCGATCGGATCGCGCACGAACTCGCGCATTTGCGCGACGGTCGGATAGCGGTCGCTGAATGTTTTGGGTTGGGCGAGAGTTTGAGTCCGCGCCATACAAGCCGCGAAGAGCTTGGCATCCCAACCTCCTGCCGGCCAAGCGCCGGCCTCGAGGGCCCGCCAGACGGCCTCGCCGCGCAAAGCGTGCATCGCCGAGACGCCGGTCTCGCCCCCGCGGCGGCGTTCGGCCATGCACTGCAAGGTCTCGAGGGCGTGAAAGTCGTAGCTGTCGAGCCCCCCCATCGCCAGGCAAACCATCTCTTCGACCTCAGACCCGTAAGGCATGTCGATGGAAGGCATGCGCCAGGTGACCGGCAGCGAAGAGCCGGCGCAAAAACCGAACTTCATCGACTGCGACAAATCGACCATCTCACGGGCCCATTCGAATTTCCATGACAAGTGCTTGTCGTTGAAAACGGGCGCCGTGCGGCCGTCTTTTTGAAACACGTCGACAACCTGCTTGAAAAACTCGTAGCGCGGGTATTTTTTCTGCCCGATTTCATTGTTCGCGTATTCCCCGTGCTCGCCGATGATCAGCACGGCATCGACGGCCAACTGTTTGCCGCCGCAACGCAGGGCCTCGGCGATTGTGGGATAAATGGGAAACCCGAACTCTTCGGCGCGCGAGCGGCTGAGATCTCCCTCAGGCTTCTGATCGACATAGGCGGCCACCACGTCCAGTTTGGGCCGGTGCCATTTTCCCAGTAGGGGATATCCGTGCAGAAACCGCTCGGCCATGTGCCAGGCGTGCGAATGATACGTCCAGACCGTGGTGACGACAGCCAAACGTTTGCGGCTTGCTGGGCCGGGTTCGTCCGAGGCGGCGGCCCGCAGCAGCGTGCCGCCGGCCAGGCCCGCGGCTGTCGTCCGGAGAAATTGGCGACGGGAAAGCATGGCAATGATCTCTTGTTGAGTTGCAGCGATACAGTCACCGGCGCAAGTCGCCGTCCATGCGCAGTCTATCGGGGCTGAGCGCGGCCGACTACCCTGGAAGTGCTGAGCGGCCCGCTGCGGGAAGTTCGAATTCCGGCGCAGGCCGCGTTATACTGAACCGCGAATCACGAGCCCGGCGCCCGATTCGTTCGACGGAAACAGGCTTCCGGATCGACCAATCCATACAACGAGCTTTTTCAATGTCGCGTGAGGCGATTTTCGAAGCCAGCCTCGGCTTTTTCTTGACGCCCGTCAAGAGGTTTCTCGACGATGCCACAGTCACCGAAATCATGGTGAACGGCTACGACGACGTTTACATCGAACGCCGCGGCCGGCTGGAGCGCACCGACGCACGATTTTCCAGCGAAGACGCACTGCTCACCGCCGTGCACAACGTGGCCCAGTACGTGGGGCGCGAAGTCGACGAGAAGCGGCCCGTTCTCGATGCGCGTCTTCCCGACGGCTCGCGCGTGCACGCGGTGATTCCTCCCAGCGCCCGCCGCGGCACTTACCTCACGATCCGCAAGTTCTCTCGCGATGTGATGAACCTCGACCAGCTCCTGAAGCTGGGGAGCATTTCCGCCGCGGCACGCGAGTTCCTCGAAATCTGCGTCCGCCTGCATAAAAACATCATCGTCGCCGGCGGGACCGGCACCGGCAAGACATCGCTGCTCAACGCCCTCTCGACCGCCGTCCCCGATGAAGAGCGCATTGTCGTCATCGAAGACAGCTCCGAGCTGCGGCTCAATCAGCCGCACACGCTGTATCTCGAGGCGCAGCAGAAAGACGCCTATGGCCGGGGCGGATTGACGATTCGTCAATTGTTCGTGGCGTCGCTAAGAATGCGCCCCGACCGCATCATCGTGGGCGAGGTGCGGGGCGGAGAAGCGCTCGACATGATTCAGTCGATGATCAGCGGGCATGCGGGGAGCCTCACCACCGTCCACGCCAGCTCGCCGCGCGACGCGATGGTGCGACTGGAAACGCTCTCGCTCATGTCGGATGTCGAAATTCCGATTTATGTGGCGCGCGCGCAGGTCGCCTCGGCCATCCATCTGATCGTGCAACTCTCGCGGTTTTCGGAGGACGGCTCGCGGCGCATCACCCGCATCACCGAAGCCTGCGGATTGGCAGACGACAATTACGTCTTGAAAGACCTGTTCGTCATGAAAATGCAGGGCAAGACGCACGAGGGCCGAATTGTGGCCGATCTCAAACCGACCGGCACGCTTCCCACCTTCGCTCACGAAGCCGCGGAACAGGCGATGGACGAACGAATTCGACTGACCGGCGCTCTCTGGAAAGGATGAATTGGACAAATGGCACGCCCTTCCTCCGGCCGATCCCGCGTTCGCCGGTCCATGGAAATCCACCACCGCGCTTTGGAATTGATTCCCGGAGGGACGCAGCTCGTCAGCCGCCGGCCGACGCGATATGCGTGCGGCGTTTCGCCGGTGTATGCGGCCCGCGCGAGCGGCGCGCGGTTCTGGGACGTGGACAGCAACGAGTACATCGACTGGGTCAGCGGCATCGGCGCGATCATCCTGGGATATTGCGATCCGGTTGTGGACCAGGCCGTGTGCGAACAAATCGGCCGCGGCGTCAATTTCTCGATCAACCACGAGCTTGAGGTTGAGCTCGCCGAGGAGCTCGCGCGAACGATTCCCTGCGCCGAAATGGTGCGTTATGCCAAATGCGGGGGCGAAGCGTGCGCCATAGCGATTCGAATCGCGCGTGGGGCGACGGGGCGCGACAAAGTGCTCTTTTGCGGTTATCACGGCTGGCACGACTGGTATCTGGCCGCCAACCTCGATGCCCAGGCGAATCTCAACGCGCATCTATTTCCAGGCATTGAACCGATCGGCGTGCCAAGGGCGCTCGCCGGGACCTCGATTCCGTTTCCGTATGGCGATCTCGATGCGCTGGGCGAGGCGCTCGACTCGCACCGCGGGCAGGTGGCGGCGGTGATTATGGAGCCGCTGCGTTCCGAGGCGCCTCCGGCCGGCTATCTTTCCGCCGTGGCCCGAGTTTGCCGCGAGCATTCCGTCCTTTTGATCTTCGACGAGGTCTCGTCCGGAATGCGGTTTGGGATGGCCGGCGCGCAAGGATTCGTCGGCGTGACGCCCGATCTGGCGGTATTCGCGAAATCGATCTCAAACGGCTACCCGATGGCGGTCGTCTGCGGGAAGCGCGACGTGATGCAGCAGGCGGCGACCATGTTCATTTCCAGCACCTACTGGAGCGATGCGATCGGCTTGACGGCAGCTCTCACGACTCTCCGCGAGCTGCGGCGCCGCGACGTGGCGGCGAACCTGGCGCGGTTCGGGGCCCTGCTTCAAAATCGAATCGACCAGGCGGCCCGCGAGGCGGGCTTCGGGGCCAGGTGCACGGGCCTCAGCACCGCGCCGCATATTGATTTTCCGACCGATGATCCGGCGATGCGCACCAAGCTTGCCACCCTTTACATCCAAGAGATGGCAAAACGCGGATGCCACGGATACGCCTCGTTCTATCTCAATGCCGCTCAGGGAGCCGCCGAGCTCGAGCAGACCGCAGCCGCCGCGCGCGAGACTTTTTCTCTGCTCGCCCAAGGGCTCGAAAAGGGCGCGCTCGACGCCCTGCTCGAATGCGATTTGCAGCAGGATGCGTTCCGGCGGCTCGTTCGCTGAAACCGCATTGCCTGTCGCTCCAACGCGATTACGGCGCGGCCGGCGTATTGATGAGGTCGACCATTTGCCTTAGCCGGCCCATGTCTTTGCGGTTGAATTGAAAAACGAGCCGCGGCAATTCGGCCAGATGCGGATCGTCCGATTCCAGCGGCAGCGCGGCCGAGCGGACGATGCGGCCCGATTCG
Organism: Planctomycetaceae bacterium; assembly: GCA_035294845.1. Taxonomy (GTDB): domain Bacteria; phylum Planctomycetota; class Planctomycetia; order Planctomycetales; family Planctomycetaceae; genus JACQFH01. Next base: position 23,367 of record DATGKC010000238.1, read on the forward strand.
ATGATGTCGCGAAACTCGTCATTGAGCCGCGCGATCAGCTCGCTTCCCGGTTCATGATTGAGGCGCAACACCAGCTTGCGGCGGACGTATCTCATGCTGTGGTAGACGCTGTAGAACCGCAGGATCTCGGCCACGGCGTCGGGAACCGATTCGAAGCAGCGAAAAAGCGACATATCGGCGTCGGAAATGAGTTGACGATTCAGGAGGTGTTCGACGACGAATTGCTGCCATGCCTTCCAATAGGTGCCGTGGGGTTGATCGACGCACACGATGGGCATCAGGTCTCGCTTGCCGGTCTGAACCAAAGTCAGCGTCTCGAAGAGCTCGTCTTGCGTCCCGAAGCCGCCGGGAAACAGCACGATGGCGTGCACCTCTTTCACGAACAACAGCTTACGGGTAAAGAAGTATTTGAAGTTGATCAGTTTTTGATCGGAGGCGATGACCGGGTTGGCTTCTTGCTCGAACGGAAGCATGATATTGAGACCGAACGACATCTTGCGGCCCGCTCCGGCGTGCCCGGCTTCCATGATTCCCGCTCCGCCGCCGGTCACGACCATCCAGCCGTGCGCAGCCATCTGGCGGCCAAATTCGATCCCCATCCGGTAAATCAACTGGTCCGGCGGAGTTCGGGCCGAACCGAACATGGTCACCTTGCGCTGCAGGCGAAAGGGCTTGAAAACCTTGAATGCGTAGCGCAGCTCCTTGAGCGCGCGGGCGATGATTTTGAGATCTCCGCGCGTCGTCTGATCGCGAACGAGCTTGTCGGCAACTTCCTTGATCTCGCCGACCAGCGCATCCGGACCGAAAGGCTCGAATTCAAGCGATTGTGCCGACGACAAGACGTCGGTTTCAGAACGATCCGGGCGCGAATGCGGCACCTGGTCGGCCATGACGATTAAGACTCCTTTGTTGGCAACTGTTCGATCATAGCAGATGCGGAGCAAACTCGATCGTGGCCGATGCGGATGATCGGGAAACCCGGGCCGGACTATCCCGATCGACCGCGAAACTCTTCCGCGGGATATTTCTGCGCATTTTTGAGGAGCTTCGCCTGGACGGCCTCGCTCAGGTCGATTTCGAGCGCGTTGGCGATGCTCAAAACGTAGCAGCACACGTCGGCAATTTCATCGGCGATTTCAGGGCGCTGGGCGGGGTCGCGCCCGCGGGCGATCGATTCGGCGTGGTCGAGCCATTGAAAGTGCTCCATGAGCTCGGCCGCCTCGATCGCCAGCGACATGGCCAGGTTTTTCGGCGTGTGAAACCGTCGCCAGTCGCGCTCGTCGACGAAGGTTTGTACTGCCTGCCTCAACTGAAGCACGGTCGCCGTTTCGTCAGACATCAAGACGCCTCGCCGGATTCGGAAACGTGAGCGGCGCGTGCTGCCCTTTGCGACTGCCGCTGGTAGCATTCCCCCAGGTGCATCATGAGCTCCAGCGCGAGCAGATCGGCCCGCGCCATCACGTGCCGCGTGCTGCGGTTGCCCAGCCCGTGCACGAGCCGCTCGACGCGCGCCAGATGCAAATCGAGAGCTTCCCGGGGCGTCAGGCCCCCGCGCGACAATAGTTCGGCGAGTTGGCCGATCTCGGCGGCCAGATTTCCCGATCCCATGATCACGTACGTTCGCAATAGCTCCTGGTAATAATCTTCGAATTCGGCGGGAAGCTTCAAACGCTCAGCCGCGTGCGCGGTCGCATCGTCGCCGGCGTCTGCCGCATCGGTCAGAGAGGCAAGCGCCGTTAAGATCTTCCTTTGTTGATTCAGCAGGTATTCGGCTTCGTCGCGCTCGCGAAAAAGCCGTCGCCGGTCGGCCGCCGTCAGCCGGTCGATTTCGTGCAGCATCCTGCCGCGCTCAACGGCCCGTTGAATCGCCGGCACGAGGGCCGAAGACTCCCAACCCTTGGCGCTCACCAGGACATCGACGTTGAGCCGCAGCGCCTCGCTCCAGGTTTCGTCGTCGGTCGCCACGGTGACGATCACGATGGGATCGGCGCATCCGCCGGCGCGAATGCCGCGAGCCAGGGCCAGCGGTTCATCGCCAGGACCTTGTCGATCAGGGTTCACTCGCACCAACAGGCAATCGAAGCTTTCGTCTCGCAACAGAGCGAGCGCTTCGTTCGCGGTTGAAACCCATCGGAAATTGGGTTCGACGCAACCCAGGGCGTCGAGCTGCAGCGTCAAGCTCACCCAGGACGGCTCGGCGCTGCCCACGCATAACAGCCGCAATCGCATGGGCAGCTCGCCAGCGCCGGTGTCGCTTATCGGCGGTTCGACAACGTTGGCGGGCGCGCCCTCCATAGCAGCCATCGTTCACATTCTCTCGACAAAAGTTGGCGGCGCCGGCCAAGAGGAGGTGAAACTCCCCGGCGATCGCCTCGCGAGCGGAACTATATGACTGATTTGTGACTTATGTCAAGTTGAATGAGAACCCGAAGTTTCGCTACGTTTTTCGAGAATTTTTGGACTTGACTGCCTTGCGCGCCGTATGTATACTTACGTACACTTATACTTCAGTTCACGTTCATTGTGGCGCACGTCATCTCATTTCTGCACACTTTCCATTGATTGATGGGCAGCAAGCGTAAATGCAAGGTAAAGCCATTGCGTTGTCAACGGCCGACAAAGGCCATCGGATTATTGGGTTCTCTAAATCGCATCACAAGGAGGCGCTTCGATGCTCGTGCTCAGTCGCAAAGTCGGAGAACGGATTTTCATTGCGTCCGGTATCGAAGTCGCCGTCGTCGATGTCCGTGGCGGCAAGGTGCGGATAGGCATCGAGGCCCCGGATCACATCAGAATCCGCCGAGTCGATGCGCGCAATGATTCCGCATTCAGCTCGCAGTCCAGCATGCCGGGCGCCAAGAGCTCGTCCTAACGATCATCGCGCTGGTTGCACCGCCTTGGCGTCGAGCGTAAACTCCGCTCGAATCGCCGGACGGCGAGCTCAATCGCACCCCCCTCATAAAGCGCGAGCCAAGCGCAAAAGCGCGACGTGCACTCCCCGGTCCCCCTGTCAAGCTAGGTCGCCTTTCGCGAATTTGACGGTTGGGATATATTCATGATGTGTACTGCCGTTGCCGATAGAGCTGACTAAGCAGCCGTTCCGCGTCGACTCGCAAGCATTCCGACTGGGCCCGGGAATGCCGGTCGATCTGATCGCTTCGCCCTAAAAACCTACCACGTCACGTCTTCTGACTTTCTGAAGGCGTCCATTCGCACCTTTTGATCGAAGCATGCAGCCCATCTCTCTGGCATTCTTCTGGCACCAGCACCAGCCGTATTACCCGGACGACGTCAGCGGCGAGACGCTGATGCCCTGGGTGCGCCTGCATGGGACCAAAGATTACTACGGCATGGCGCTGCACATCAAAGAGGTGCCTGAATTTCGCTGCACGATCAATCTGGTCCCCAGCCTGCTGGTGCAGATCCAGCGATACACCGAGAAAGGCGCCACCGACCGGCATCTGGAAGTATCGCGGCTTCCCGCCGACGGCCTGTCGGAGCTCGATTCGCTGTACATACTCGACCAGTTTTTCATGGCGAGCGTCGACAACATGATTCGACCGCACCCGCGGTATCACGAGTTGTACTTGAAGCGCGGTTTCGGGCGCGACACCGCAGAAAAAGCTCTGCCCCGGTACAACGAACGCGATCTTCGCGACCTTCAGGTCTGGAACAATCTGACCTGGATGCACCCTCTGGCATTCGAGAAAGACGCCGAGCTCCGCGAACTGCGGAACAAAGGGCGGTTCTGGACGGAGGGCGAAAAGCAACGCCTGCTCGACAAACAACTGGAAATCCTGAGGGAAATCATTCCGCTTCATCGCGAGCTGGCGCGCGCGGGGCAGGTCGAGCTGACGACCACGCCCTTTTATCATCCGATTTTGCCGCTCTTGTGGGACAAGCGCTGCGCCCGCCAGGCGATGCCGGAGTGCGAGTTGCCCAAGTACCTGGAATCTTACTCGGCCGATGCGAAGGTGCACGTCGATCGCGCCGTGGCGCTGCACAAGGAATTATTCGGGGCGGCTCCGGTCGGGATGTGGCCGTCTGAGGGTTCGGTATCGCACGAGATCATACCCGTGGTTGCCCAATCCGGCATCGAATGGATCGCCACCGACGAAGAAATCCTCGCGCGCTCGACCAATGGCTGGATCTCGCGCGATTCGCAGGGGTTCATTCGCCATCCGGAAATGCTGTATCGGCCCTGGCGAGTCGAAGAGCAAGGGCACCAGCTTCAAATCGTATTTCGCGATCACGGGCTGAGCGACCTGATCGGCTTTCACTATCAGCGAAGCGACCCCGCGCGGGCCGCCCACGATCTTCTGGGAAGGGTCGAAGCCATCGGCCGCGCCGTCGAATCGAATAATGCGGGCCGCCGGGCCCTGGTTCCCATTATTCTCGACGGAGAGAACTGCTGGGAATATTATCCTGACGGCGGAGTCGAGTTTTTGAGGACGCTCTACAAAGGCGCCGCCCGGCACGGGGCCATACGGCCCGTGAAGATGTGCGATCACCTGCGCGAACATCCCGCGACCGACCGCATCGGGCGCCTGTTCGCCGGCAGTTGGATATCTCACAACTTTGCCATCTGGATCGGACATCATGAAGACAACACCGCCTGGGACCTGTTGCACCAGACGCGGCAATTCCTTTTGCAGAATCAGGCGCAGGGCAGCATCGCGCCCAATGCACTCGCGCGGGCCTGGCAAGAGCTGTACATCGCCGAAGGAAGCGACTGGTTCTGGTGGTTCGGCGACGATCATTCGTCGGCACAAGACGACCTGTTCGACCAACTTTTTCGCAAGCACTTGCAGAACGTTTACGCCTGCCTGGGCACCCAGCCGCCGTCGTTGCTCAACCGGCCGATTACGAGACTGATTCGGCGGACGATTCACAGCGAGCCGAAAGGTTTTCTTTCGGTCAAAGTCGACGGCCGACGAACGTATTTCGAATGGATCAACGCCGGCCACTACATTTCGGGGAGCGAGCGGGGGACGATGACGCTGGTCACGGATGGAGTCATCCGCGAAGTGTATTTTGGTTTCGACGTCGAGCAATTGATGCTGCGGGTCGATACGTCGCGATCGGCGCAAGACGACCTGTCGAGAGTGCAGGAAATCCGCGTGCAGTTTCTCGAGCCGCAGGGGTACGAAATTTGCATTTCCGACCCCGGCAAGCCGTCGATGAAGACGCGCATCTTGAAGAATCGCGAGGAAATCGCGCGAGCCCGCGTGAAGGCAGCCGTCGCGCAAATCCTGGAAATGACAGTGCCGTTTGCCGATTTGTCGCTCTTGCCGGATGCTCCGATCCATTTATTCATTGAAGTCGTTTCGGATGGACAATCGGTCGATCGCGCTCCGCGGGAAGGCGCGCTGGAAATGAGGGTCCCCGGCCCCGATTACGAGAAAATCATGTGGCAGGCGTAGCCGAGCGGTTCCAACCGGCCGCGCCCGGGGCGCAGAGGCCGTGAGCTTCGAGGGAGTTGAATTCTAAATCACATGTCTGATCTCCGCAAAGATCCGATCGTCGGCCGCTGGGTGATTATCGCCACCGATCGCGCCAAGCGCCCGCAAGATTTCCCGCGCACCGAGCCCGTGAAGATCGGAGGCTTCTGTCCATTTTGCAAAGGGAGCGAAGCCAACACGCCCCCGGAAATCCTTGCTTATCGCGAGCCGCACACCAATGCCAATAATCCGGGTTGGCGCGTGCGCGTCGTGCCCAATAAGTTTCCCGCGCTTCAGGTCGAAGGCGCGCTGAACAAGCGCGGCGACGGAATCTACGACCTGATGAACGGCGTCGGGGCGCACGAGGTCATCATCGAATGCCCGCATCACGAAACGAGCATGGCGCGGCTTTCGATCGACAATATCCGCGAAGTCCTCTGGGTCTACCGCGATCGGCTGGTGGATCTCAAACGCGACCCGCGACTGGTGCATGGACTCATCTTCAAGAATGTCGGGGCTCTCGCCGGCGCCTCGCTCGAACACAGCCATTCGCAGCTCATCGTAACACCCGTCGTTCCCATCTCGGTCTGGGAGGAGATGACCGGCTCCCTCGAGTTCTACAATTACCGCGGGCGCTGCATTTATTGCGACATGATTCAGCAAGAGTTGGCCACGGGCAGCCGCATCGTGCTCGACACGCCCAATTTCGTCGTCTTCTGCCCGTTCGCCAGCCGCTTTCCTTTTGAGACCTGGGTGCTCCCCAAGCAGCATTCCAGCCATTACGAAAACATTCCTCGTCAGGGCGTGGAAGAGATGGGAACCGTGCTCAAAACGATTCTCGGAAAGCTCGAGCTGGCGCTCGACGACCCTCCGTACAATTACATCATCCACACGGCTCCATTCGATACCAAGGAAGTGCCGCACTATCATTGGCATTTGGAGATCATTCCGCGCCTCACGCGGATCGCCGGTTTCGAGTGGGGGAGCGGTTTTTACATTAACCCTGTTCTCCCCGAGCAGGCGGGCGCGTTTTTGAGAGAAGTCGAGGTCGAATTTGTCGCCGGGGGTGGCTACTGACGCGGGCCGGCTCGACGACGCGCGGCGATCAGCACCCAGAATGCGATGAGTTCGCAAGGAGCGGAAGACTAGGCAATCGGGGAGATAATTGACGGCTGTTCCGAGCATTCCGCCGATCGAAAATTGATTCAAGTGCCGATACTTGAGTAAGACCGCCGGGAGGTTGTCGTTCAGCGTGCCGGATGACATCATTTGTTTTGAAAATTGCAAGACCCGCGCTCGGTTGCCGTCGGGCCATTGAGCACTCGGCCTTCTTATGGAGGAAGGGACGCTGTCCATGAGCTGTCGCATTCGTCTGGTGCTGGCGCTTCACGATCATCAACCGATCGGGAATTTCGACGGCGTTTTCGAGGCGGCTTACCAGGACAGCTATAAGTCGCTGCTCGACGTGCTCGAACAATATCCCGAGATTCCCCTGTCGCTGCACACCTCGGGAAGCCTGCTGGAATGGATTGCGGAAAGGCATCCCGAATACATCGACCGCCTGCGCATGCTGGCCGATCGGGGTCAGATCGAAATCATCGGCGGGGCGTTTTACGAGCCGATTCTCGCGACCATTCCCCGCCGCGACCGGGTTGGTCAAATCTCGGCCTTCACGCGCTATCTCGAAAAACTTTTGGGCGTGAACGTGCGGGGCATGTGGATCCCCGAGCGCGTCTGGGAACAATCGTTCGCGGGAGACGTGACCCAGGCCGGCATCGAGTACACCATTCTCGACGATTTTCATTTCCGCTCGGCCGGGCTCCGCGAAGACGAATTGTACGGCTATTACCTGTCGGAGGACGAGGGCCGCCTGCTGAAAATCTTTCCGGGAAGCGAGAAGCTGCGATATACGATACCGTTCGCCGATCCGCAAGAGTCCATCGACTACCTGCGTCAGATCGCCGACCGCTACCCGAATTCGGTGGTGACCTTTGGCGACGACGGCGAAAAGTTTGGAACCTGGCCTGGGACGAAGAAACACGTTTACCAGGATGGCTGGATTCACCGCTTCTTCGACGCGCTCAGGGCCAATTCCGACTGGATCAAAATCTCGACGCTGTCGGAGGTCGTCGATAACGTGTCGCCGATCGGGAAAATCTATCTTCCCGATGCCAGCTACCGCGAAATGACCGAGTGGGCGCTCCCTGTGTCGCGTCAGATCGAGTACCAGCAAATCGTCCACGACCGGCAGAATACCGATTCGGGCTGGAAGCAGCTCTCGCAATTCATGCGCGGCGGATTCTGGCGCAACTTTCGCGTGAAATACCCCGAAAGCAACGAAATGTATGCGCGCCTGCTGCAAGTCAGCGAGCGATTGCAAAACTTGGCGGCCGGCGAGGCCGCGCGCGAAAATCCCGACCTTCTGTCGCAAGCGCGAACCGAGCTGTACCGTGGAGAGTGCAATTGCCCGTACTGGCACGGCGCATTCGGCGGACTATACCTGCCGCATTTGCGGAACTCGGTCTATCACCACTTGATTGCCGCCGACAGCCTGCTCGAACAGGCGGCAGGCCGCGACGGTCACTGGGTCGAAATCGCCGCTGACGATTACAACGTCGATGCCCGCAAGGAAGTGAGGCTGGCCAGCGACCGGCTCGTGGCATTCCTGAGTCCGGCCCGCGGAGGCCATATTTACGAGCTCGATATCCGCAGCATCAACCACAACCTTTTGGCGACGCTCAACCGGCGGCCTGAGGTCTACCACGAAAAGGTTCGCCAGGCGGGAGAGCGGCAGGGCCGCCAGGATGACAACCGGGCCGTCAGCATCCACGACCTGGTCGCCTTCAAACAGCCCGACCTGCACAAGAAGCTGCAATACGATGCCTGGCCTCGAAAGAGCTGCGTTGACCATTTCTTCCAGCCCGGCCTCAACCTCGCGCGGTTTCAGTTGGGCGAAGGCGAGATCGGCGATTTTGCCACGGCCGCCTACGAGACGGTGTTGCGCCGTTCGCCCGAACAGGTTCAGGCGCGCCTCGGGCGCCATGCGAATCTCGGCCCTTACGCCGTCACGCTCAACAAGACGATCGGCCTGGAGCGCGGGTCAGGACAACTCGACATCCTGTACGAATTGGAAGCGCTCCCGCAAAATGTTCCGATACATTTCGGAATCGAATTCAACTTCGCGGGCATGGCAGCCGGAGCTCCCGACCGTTATTTTTACGACTCTAACGGGCGGCAACTGGGCCAGCTCGAAACGATTCAGGATCTGACAAACTCAGATCGCATCGGGCTGGTCGACGAGTGGCTGGGGCTGGACGCGTCGCTCGAATTCTCGCAAGCGGCCGGTATCTGGACCTTTCCCATTCAGACCATCAGCCAATCGGAAGGCGGATTCGAGGCCGTGCACCAGAGCACGGCGGTCGTTCCTCATTGGGAGTTTACAGCGGCTCGCGACGGCAAGTGGAGCGTTCGCATCACGCTCTCGCTCGATACGTCGGCAGCCCAGGCCCGCCGTCTCAGGGAAGCCGCGGCCGTTTCGTAACGGGTCGTTGAAAAGTGAGGACTGGCTCAGCGCGGCGAGACATTGCGGCTCGCTTCGACGATTGCATCGAGCAGGCCGTCCCAGGTGTATT